>NZ_WBKM01000144.1 GCF_015714725.1 Nostoc sp. WHI | reverse complement strand
ATACTGCATCACCAGTATCATCGCCAACCGCCAAGGTGCTTGCGCTGGCTGACCGCGTTGCGGATAAAGTGCAGCGAAGTCTTCATCTTGATAAAAGACCCCAAGTTCATCACGCAAGCGCATATATAAATTACCTTTTGGAAATGCGGCCTTGGCTACACGTACCGTTTCATCGGGAATAGGAGGAATTTCTTCAGGATGTAAGCACATATACTGCCTCCACAGGTATTTCTTCTAGTTTATTGATTATTGAGGCAGCTAACTTAATTTTTTTCTTTCCGTGTATTACATGGGAAGGTAGAATTACCCTTCCCATGTAATACACGGTAAAATCGGCGTTTTTATGTTAAGTAATGTTTCGCCAACAGTATCAGATATCTGCAAGATGGGACACGTTGTAAAGTTTTGTCAAAGTAATGCTCAAAACTATTGATTTACCGTTGCCCAGAGCAAAAAAATTTAATCACAAAGGCTGAGAAAATTCATCATAGGTTAGATGGCCATCATCATGAAAACAAGTAAAATTGCAGACTGATGAATCCGTCAAAATCCTTTTGGAATGGAGTGTCGATAATGACATTAGCAATGACTCCACAAATAAAGCCTTTAACAGATGAAGAATTACGGAAGATAAACGCTTACTGGCGTGCAGCTAACTATCTTTCGGTTGGGCAAATATATCTACTCGACAATGCGCTGCTCAAAGAACCGCTAAAGCTGGAACACGTCAAACCCAGGCTATTAGGTCACTGGGGAACAACGCCAGGGCTGAACTTTATCTATGTTCACCTGAATCGGGTCATCAAAAAATATGACCTAAACACAATTTATATTGCCGGCCCTGGTCATGGAGGACCTGGACTGGTAGCTAACACCTACCTAGAAGGCACTTACACTGAGTATTATCACAACATCTCCCAGGATGCTGAGGGAATCCAGAAACTCTTCAAACAATTCTCTTTCCCCGGTGGTATTCCCAGCCACGTTGCACCGGAAACCCCCGGTTCAATTCACGAAGGCGGGGAACTAGGTTATGCCCTCGTCCACGCTTACGGTGCTGCCTTTGATAACCCTGACTTGATCGTTGCTGCTGTTGTCGGTGATGGCGAAGCTGAAACAGGCCCTTTAGCAACTAGCTGGCATTCCAACAAGTTTCTTGACCCCGTGCATGATGGTGCTGTACTTCCGATCCTGCATCTGAACGGGTATAAAATTGCCAATCCAACAGTACTGGCACGGATCAGCCATGAGGAATTAGAAAACTTATTTGTGGGCTACGGCTACAAGCCATACTTTGTTGAAGGGGAAGATCCCGCAGATGTCCACCAGCAAATGGCGGCGACTCTAGATACAGCGATCGCCCAAATTCAAAGCATCCAAAGAGAAGCCCGCGTACATGGTTTTACCGAACGTCCCCAGTGGCCGATGATTGTCATGAGAACCCCTAAAGGTTGGACAGGCCCCAAGGAAGTAGATGGTAAAAAAACCGAGGGTTCTTGGCGATCGCACCAAGTTCCCTTGACCAACATCGCCAAACAGCCAGAACACCTAAAACTTCTAGAAGATTGGATGAAGAGTTACAAACCAGAAGAACTCTTTGACAGCAACGGGAAGCTGATGCCCGAACTAGCAGAATTAGCTCCCAAGGGTCAGCGACGCATGGGTGACAATCCCCACGCCAACGGCGGTATTTTGCTGTGCGATTTGAAAATGCCCGACTTTCAAGATTATGCCGTAGATGTTCCTGAACCAGGTAAAGCGATCGCTGAAGCTACCAAAGTTGCCGGAAAATTCCTCCGGGAGATCATGCAGCTTAACCAGGAAAGCCGTAACTTCCGCATCGTCGGCCCCGACGAAACGGCATCGAATCGCTTAGACCCTGTGTTAGAAGTCACAGATAAGACTTGGGTAGGCCAGATCCTCCCCGAAGATGACCACCTTGCCTACAATGGTCGGGTGATGGAAATTCTCAGCGAAACTTGTTGTCAAGGATGGTTAGAAGGCTACCTCCTCACAGGGCGGCACGGGTTCTTCTCTTGCTACGAGGCTTTTATCCACATCATTGACTCGATGTTCAACCAACACGCTAAATGGTTGAAAACTACCTTAGACATTCCCTGGCGTAGACCAATAGCTTCTCTCAATTATCTACTCACCTCCCACGTTTGGCGGCAAGATCACAACGGTTTCTCTCACCAAGACCCCGGTTTTATCGACCATGTAATCAATAAAAAAGCAGAGATCGTCCGCGTGTATTTGCCCCCCGATGCCAACACTCTGCTATCGGTAACTGACCACTGTCTAAGAAGCCGCAACTATGTGAATGTCATTGTTGCCGGAAAGCAACCAGCATTGCAATATCTTGATATGGATGCTGCTATTAAGCACTGCACCAAAGGCATCGGTATTTGGGAATGGGCAAGCAATGACCAAGACGGCGAACCAGATGTAGTGATGGGTTGTGCTGGCGATGTTCCCACTTTAGAAACCTTGGCGGCCGTTGACATCTTACGCCAGCACTTCCCTGACTTAAAGGTGCGGGTAGTGAACGTAGTCGATTTGATGACACTACAGCCAAGAGGCGAACATCCTCACGGTTTGAGCGCAAAAGATTTTGATACGATTTTCACCACCGATAAACCGATTATCTTTGCCTTTCATGGCTATCCTTGGCTGATTCATCGCCTAACCTATCGCCACACTAACCACACTCAGCTGCATGTACGTGGCTACAAGGAAGAGGGAACTACCACCACCCCCTTTGATATGGTTGTTCTCAACGATCTTGATCGCTTCCATCTGGTGATTGATGTAATCGATCGCGTGCCAAAATTAGGATACAGGGCAGCTTATGTCAAGCAGCAGATGCAAGATCGTCTGATCGAACACAAGCACTACATTGAGAAGTACGGCGACGATATGCCAGAAATTCGCGACTGGAAGTGGCCCTATTAGCTTAAGGGTAACACCTGCGACGGCACACGAGTACTTAAGCAATAAATGCTCCTCCAGTCAGAAAAACTGGAGGGGTATATAGCAATACGGTTCAGTTAAGGGTTATTGGTGCAGATAATTAGTCTTTCAAGACGCGATAAATCGCCTCTCTACATCAGGGTTTTGGGCTTATCTGAACTGTGTTGAGGCATATAGGACAATACACTTGGGTTAGTGATGTTTAGTGTTCGGAGATCCCCGCAACCCCTTTAAAAAGCTTGCTCATATCTCTTTCACCCCCTTTTTAAGGCAGGGCTGTTTCACAGCCTAAAACAGGTAAAATTGCAAGTGTTGAGGGGATAAAAAATCATGGGTGCAAATCTGATTGAACAACTGCGGTAAGTCGAAGACTTCAGAACGACTTTAGTTAAGCTAAGTCCATCTAAAGAACCATAAATGCATCTTTTTTGACACTATATGTAGTGATTAAAAGGTTGACATTGTAGATGAAATAATAAATTATGGTGACGGGATAAGGAAATTAAAACTTTAATCCCAAGTCAAACAACTTTGATCGAGGATATCTCTAATGGCTCGTATCCAAATTACTGATCTTAATCCCTCTGAGTCTGAACTATTATTGTGTGAACTTACTGCCGAAGAAATGTTAGAAATTAATGGAGGTAGTTGGTTTACAAGAATAGTAGGGGCTACATTAATAGTTGCTGGGGTTTTGACAAGTTCAGTTGGTATAGGTGTTGCTTTGATTGGAGCAGGTGCAACTATTTTTGCATCTGGGGAAGAATAACTTTTTTCCTAGTCTTTTTAGGTATTAATTAATATCACTCACTAAACCACTGTCTAATAGCCTATTTTCTAGTTGTTTATTTCTATCAAAATAAACAACTAGAGAATAAATTTATGAATTGGGCTTAGATGCGGTTCACGACCGTTTGAAAAGTGGATGAGGCGATCGCTTGTTAGCTGCAAAACTTTTCGGCAGCTAAATAATTTAATTATTGTACTAATTATCTAGATTTTCTATTGCAACTATTTATTGCGGGATATCTGGATATAAGCAACCAACACTTGCACTAAAAATTGTTTGTCCAATATTCGTGACATAAATGGTTTATTAATGTCTAATAAATACTTAGCAAAAATATTTAAGTAGTTTTTACATACCCTAGAATCAATAGATATTAGGCAATCATACTGCTCAGTAACTAAGCCTAAAAATAGTCACAAATTTAGAGGGAAATCAACATGGAAAGCAAAGAAAGAAACTATAACGGTCAAATTCAAATTGACGATCTAATTAATGATGCTGTAGAGAATGCATTAGCACGACGGAACCAAGCTTTAGATTCAGAAGATGTTTTGTCTAATGAAGAAATGAAAAATGTTGTAGGCGGAATAAGTATTATTAAACCTCCTCTTATATCAGGAATCATAGTATGTCCTACCACAATAGGACTCGTAGCATATCCAGATGAAAGCCTTTTGTCATAAAGATTCTCTTCACTGGAGGTTCAATTGATGAAAGAATTTGCTGGTGATAAAACTACACTCTGTCCCAGTGCTAGACCCGAATCTGTGGATAGTGTTGTCTTTGGCGTAATAGGTGGGACAGTTACAAAACCCCATGTAGCTTATCTCAAGCATCCTCAACCCGTCACAGATGAACTAATAGCAAAAGCTAGTCCAATTACACCTGCCGAAATTTTTCGGACGGCGGCGCCTTGCGCTACTAAAGCTTGTCAGCATTTTGATGGGCAAGATTGTCGTCTAGCAACGCGAATTGTCGAAAAGTTACCTGTAGTAGCAGAAGAACTACCCCCCTGTTCCATCCGCCGAGATTGTCGATGGTGGCAGCAGGAAGGTAAAGCAGCTTGTATGCGTTGTCCGCAAGTTATTACAGATAACTACAATCCCTCTGAACTAGCAATTAAAGTAGCGACACCTATTGTTGGTTAAACACAACTACAGATTAGGTTTCTTAAGCGAAATAACTTTCTAACAAACATTTGATTAAGTAATTTCAATCCAATTTTTAGATGCACAAGAGTCGCTGTCAGAGTTGGCTGAGGAAGACGAGAAAGGCATTCATGGCGGTTATGGAATTATTTTCGGATATTTTCCAGTGGATATATTGGCATAATTTTCCTGAATACAGTCCAGAAAAATTATCCAATAAACTGGTTCAATATTCAAACAAAATTACCAACTGTTAAGTAAGTTCAGGAGCAGAAGATTATGTCTCTAGAAAATGTCAAAGCTTTTTACGAAAAGCTAGCAAATGATGAAGGGTTTCGTAATCAAATTCAAGGCGTTAGTAGTAAGGAAGAATGTAGTCAAATAGTTAAAGCTGCTGGCTACAATTTCACTTTAGAAGAGTATGAAGAATATACCGCTCAATTGTTGGAATCTGCCGCTGGTGAAGGTGAACTCAAGGATTTAAGCGAAAAAGAACTAGCAGCCGTTTTTGGTGGATTAACTGGAAAGCCCCAAATCCAACCATTATATGGGGCTGTTTGGCCACCCTATCAACTCATGTATGGAGTTATTCGGGTAGATGACATACTTTAGGGAACCTCTGTTGCTACCATAACAGATTAGATTTCTAAGGACGGATGGGTATCTGTCCGTCCTTAGAAATTCAAAGGAAAATCGAAATGAAAGATAACAAAAGAATGTACAACGGTCAAAAATATATTTAATTAATCAAGTTCAGGAGAATATTATGTCCTTAGAAAATGTCAAAGTTTTCTACGAAAAGCTAGCAGATGATGAAGCATTTCGTAATCAAATTCAAGGCGTTAATAGCAAGGAAGAATGTAGCCAAATAGTTAAAGCTGCTGGCTATTATTTCACTCTAGAAGAGTATGAAGAATATACTGCTCAATTGTTCGAGTCTGGTGCTGGTGAAAGTAAACTCAAAGATTTAAGTGAAAAAGAACTGGCAGCCGTTTTTGGTGGATTAACTGGGCAGAACAAATTCCAACCACCCTATGGAGTTGTTCAGACGAATGACATAGTTTAGGAAACCTCTGTTGCTCCGAAAACAGATTAAATCTCTAAGGACGGATGGGGATTTGTTGTGCCTTTCTAGAAAAATTAATTGAGGGTATTTTCATGACTTATCGCCGAATTAGTTATGCAGTTTGGGAAATTACACTTAAGTGTAATCTGGCCTGCCAACACTGCGGTTCTCGTGCTGGTCAGACAAGGGCGAACGAACTTTCTACAGCAGAAGCCCTTGATTTGGTCAAGCAAATGGCGGAAGTTGGAATCACAGAAGTAACCATAATTGGTGGTGAAGCTTTTCTCCGTCCTGACTGGCTAGAGATTGCCCAAGCAATTAACAAAGCTGGGATGTTGTGTGGTATGACCACTGGGGGTTATGGTATCACATTAGATACAGCCCAACGGATGAAGGAAGCTGGTATTGGCGTGGTTTCTGTATCGGTTGATGGTTTAGAAGCAACTCACGATCGCTTACGTGGTAAATTAGGCTCTTGGCAATGGGCGTTTAAGACCATGAGCAATCTCAAGGCAGCAGGTATACCCTTCGGCTGCAATACTCAAATCAATCGTCTCTCTGCACCAGAATTTCCTCGTATTTATGAGCATCTCCGCGATGCCGGAGTATTCGCTTGGCAAATTCAGTTGACTGTACCGATGGGAAATGCCGCAGATAATAGTGAGATTCTGCTGCAACCTTATGAATTACTAGATTTATATCCGATGATTGCTCGTGTTGCTCAACAGGCAAAGCGCGAAGGAGTGCAGGTACAACCGGGAAATAATATCGGTTATTACGGGCCCTATGAGCGACTGTTGCGCGGAGGAGATGCTTGGTCATTTTGGCAGGGATGTAGTGCTGGATTGTCTGCTTTAGGCATTGAAGCAGATGGTGCTATTAAAGGTTGTCCCTCACTGCCTACCACTGCCTACACTGGAGGTAACATCCGCGACTATTCACTGCGGACAATTATTGAAGAAACCGAGGAACTGCGGTTTAATTTGGGTGCTGGTACTTCCAAAGGAACAGAACATTTGTGGGGTTTCTGTAAGTCTTGCGAATTTGCCGAACTTTGTCGTGGTGGTTGCAGTTGGACTGCTCACGTTTTCTTTGATAAGAGAGGTAACAATCCTTACTGTCATCATCGCGCCCTGACTCAGGAAAAAGATGGTATTCGGGAGCGAGTGGTTCTCCAACATCAGGCAGAGGGGAACCCCTTTGATAATGGTGTGTTTGGGCTAATTGAAGAACCGATAAATGCCCCTTGGCCTGAAAACGATCCACTTCATTTTACTAGCGATCGCATTCAATGGCCAGAAAGTTGGGAAGAAGAACTTGAGTTAGTTTCATCCTTAGTTAGTTCTAAATCGCATTCAGATAAATAATATGTTAGGTGATTTTATGCCTCTACAAGATACAACTATTACTCATATTGACCAATCTCAAAGTAAGGTAGAGCCTCTACCAACCCTGTTACCTCGTTCAGCTTGGAATAGTCAGTTAGATTATTTGCGACTAATTTTTAGAGCTAAGAAGGCTTTAGATCGGATTGAGAAGGAAGCTGGTATTTTTAAAAGTTCCAACTAATGGATTAATATCTATGACATTTATCTTAAATTCACAGAGTGTTTTCGATTATTTACTTCAAAAAGGATTATGTAATCAATCTGAACAACCTCCCATTAAGATAGAACCAGTTACAGCTAAAAATTTTAATTTATTACTGAGTTGGTCAGGCGATCGCAAGCTGCTTGTGAAGCAAGAACGATACAATCAGGAAGGGAAAGCGGCTGGTGAATTTTTAAGTGAGTGGCGAATTCAAGAATTTTTACAGCAATTTCCAGAAATTAACCACTACCGCTCATTTTTACCAGAGGTGCTGCATTTTGATGCTGAAAATTCCATTCTTGTCTTCAGATATTTGGATGATTATCGAGATTTAATGGATTTCTACACTAAAGAAAAGAGCTTTCCTACAGAAATATCTAGGGAAATTGGCACTATCTTAGGGACTATCCATTGTGATACTTTTAATCGCCAAGAATATCAGGAATTCTTTTCTAAAAATTCAGATAATCTAATGGCTGATCAAGTATCACATTTAGTTCGGAGATTAGAACGCGTTGAACCGGAAATTTTTGGTCTAGTTCCTAGCGATGGGTTAAAGTTTTTTGCTCTATATCAACGTTATGATAGTTTGGGGCAGGCGATCGCTGAATTAGGTAATGCTGTAATTCCCTGTTGTCTAACCCACAATGATTTGAAACTGAATAATATTCTGTTGTACAAAGATTGGCAGGATTCCAGTAATAACATTGTCCGACTAATTGATTGGGAACGCTCGACTTGGGGAGATCCAGCTTTTGATTTGGGAACACTTCTTGCCAGCTATGTACAAATCTGGCTGAGTAGTTTGGTTATCAGTAATTCTTTGAGTATTGAAGAGTCTTTACGCTTGGCAATAATACCTTTAGAACTGCTTCAGCCTTCAATTGCTACATTAACCCAAGCTTATTTCAACACTTTTCCAGAAATTCTAGAACACCGCCCTGATTTCTTGTCGCGGGTGGTACAATTTATCGGTTTTGCTTTAATTCAACAGATTCAGGCGATGATTCAATATCAAAAATCCTTTGGCAATATGGGGATTGCCATGCTTCAGGTTGCTAAGACGCTATTAAGCCGTCCTGTACAATCGATGCCAACAATTTTTGGTGCTGCTGCTGTTGAATTAACTCACCTGAGCAGTTCTGTTGTTTAAATCATTTTATTATTACTAAACGTAGTTATGCAATTATTAAATTCTCCTCAAACTCAGCTAGAGACTGGTTTAACTGGGCAATTACTGGATGTTCTGCAAGATATTGTTCGCAAAATTGAAATAAAATCTGATTTCTCCATCCACCATCCAGATTACAAACCTTTGGAATTACCATTTGAGGCAATTGAACGTTTTCAGAAGTTGCCAACCCAGATGCAACAGAAATATCTGAGTCTACAATTGCGGAGTTTTCTTTACGGTATTTATTACAACGGTTCTATGCAAAGTACGTTGGCACTAGATGGGGAGGAAAATGATTTGCCCTTAGATTTGGAGAATAATACTGTTTTAGGGGTAGATGTGGGGTTTTATAAGCGATTGCATGAAAGTAATTTTGGAAAGGGCTACTTTGACCCTGGTTGGTCTGTTTTGAAAGAAGAAACTGATGGTAGTTTAGCAGTAAGTAAAGGCGGTTTGAGACTGCATATTGAAAGGAATAAGCATCTTCAACCTACTGAAGTGGCAGCTGTGGTAGGTGATTCTGTCGCTATCCAGATGCCAAAGAATCTGGTGCAAAATGGCTTTTACATGGCAGTTAGCAATGTCGCATCTAAAAGTCATGAAAATCTGGTACGGGTATACTTTAATTTCAGCCCTGAAGGTGCAGTGGTGGTTATGGGTAGCCTGACGCGGCGGCTGAATGCCATTTCGATTTTCTTCCACTTTAAGGTGCTGTATAACCCAGATGACTACAAGCGTTACGATTCAGGGGTACTGTATTTTGAAAAAGGCAACTATGAAGTTGTCCAGCAAGTCCTTGAGGCCGTCTATGCAGAAAACCAATCCCATTTTCAGCCAGAAGTCCCATTATTCACCATGCAACTTGCACCAGGATTAGGGTTGGCAGAAGAACCAGATCAAAAGTTTGGTGTTCAGGAAAGCTTTGGAATGAATCGCTGTCAGATTGTGGCGAATGGGTTGCTGGAAGCTTGGTATCAAGGAGATGAATCAATTGAGGGGAGGATGCAGGCTATCATTAAGCAATTTTCTAGTTTGGGGATTGACTTGCAACGCCCTTATGTCAATGCCAATTCAGAAGATATTTATTAGTAGTTCCATTGATTGAGGGGAATAAGCTGATTGGCTAAACTATAGTCCGATGCTTCGATGTTGGCGATGGACTTAACGATACTCAGGTAGCTCATGCTTTTTGATGGGTCAGGGTGCTGGTAGACTGCTAAAATGCCGGGATGATTTGGGTTTGCTTTGTGCAAAGTCTGGAAGTCATCACAGTTGCGAGTCAATAATACACGCTGTTCAATTCTTGCATAGTCAAGTACAAGTGAGTCAGGCTTGCTCATTAAAGCTGCTTCGTTGACTGTTATTACATTATGACCTGCACTCCGTAACAAATTAACTAAACGTTTTGCCTGGGAGTCTTCATCAATGAGTAGTTTTAGGCTCAAGGCAGACTCCTTGTTGTTCGAGGCGATAACGCTCCTCTTCTGCTTCAAGCTTTAAAAGTTCTTGGTGACTTTCGCAATAGTGAATAGCTTCGTCGATCGCAGCAAGGGGGAGGTTCCAATTATCTGCTGCCTCTTCTATTGACATCTGGTTAACAATCATATCCTGCCAAACAGTCGAGGCAAGTAGTTTTCGCCCTTTGATGTAAAGTTGCCGCCGCCAGGGGTGAGGGCGTTCCACCAGATACAGCCCGTTGCCTGTTGGGGGAGATTCAAGTTCTGGGATAAGTAGGCGAACTTGCCCTTCTGGGGTATGGAGAAACAGTTGAGTGCCTGGACGCATGTGGCGCTTGAGAGTAACCATTAGGTCGATGGAACGCAGGATTGTTTCTTTGGTATTAGGAGCTGCGATCGCATCACGTAGCCAGTTGAGTTTTGCTTCTTGTTCTGGAGTAATGTTGAAGTTCTGTCGCTTGGTTTCTACCGTTTCTGAATTAGATGATATCGGCGTAGTCATGTTACCTCATAACTAGGAATCAGCTTTGTAAGTACAATATGAGTATACCAAACTCATAAAGAGATGTGATCAGCCTAGAGTTTGGATGCCAACTTTGTAGAGGTTGTGGAAAGCGATCGCGCAGTTTGCAGCACATCTCACCTAACTTCGACAGATTGTAGCGAATAGCATGGGGTTTGCTGCTACTGCGACAATAAGATAGCCCTAAATTTTTATCGTTCAGTCTTAAAGGATTCTTGGGCTGATTTTTTGTGGCTTTTGGTTAGTTCAAAATCTATAGGGACATAACTGTTTTAATTTTGTCTCTCGTCAAGCTTATCTACTTCTACAATCCTCTACAAAAAATAGATTTTTACCAGAAATAGCCGACTATTTTTACCTAAATATGTAACTTTTATGGTCTGTTCACTCTGTTGAAATGTCTACGAATATTCAGTTTTTTAAATAAGATGTAATCAGGAAGCAAACATAACTATTTGATTCCTAATTACTAACACAATTGTATTGGAGACTAAACTAAAATGGCTAATATCAAAGTTAATGACATCAAACCTGCTGGTGCTGACTTGTTTGGCGATTACGAAAGTTACATGGATGAACTGGTCGATAGTGAAATTAATAATATCAAAGGTGGTCGCGCATCTGGTGTTCAGGTTACTGTGGTTGCTAGCTGTGCATGCCAAGCACAGCGCTAGCACTAGCAGAGTAATAGCTAGCTGATATCATTTCCTAAGCAACTTAGGTACACCCAAATTTTGTTTACCAAGGTTAGTAGATTTGAAAACGTACCTCACCAGGTTGGTAACCGCCATAATGTCTTAAAATGTATTAGGGACTTGCGTAAGAACAAAGTACCAGTAAAATCAGTTCTACTCAAAAACTGACAAAACTTGTTTGGTATATTAATAATCCGCAAGTTCCTTACTTCTTCATCGTTTTTACTTAATCTCTGCTAAGACAACGAGATTAAATATTCTAATATTGAGGTAAAATCTTAACATATTATTTACAATCTTATTGATATTCAATAGCAGAAAAAGTAGGTTTATCATGACAACTAAGCTAAACTCTAACAATGTATCTCAATACTTACTTGAGGTTAGTCTTTCCGAAGAACAGGATATAGAATTAATTAATATTAAACCTAAATGTAGCCAAGGCAGCAATAATTTAATTTTTTTAACGATCCATCTACCCAGTGGTCAACAACTATTTGTTAAGCAGGATTCTCATCACTACGATAATAAAAAAACCAACATAATTAATTGTGAGTGGCGGCTTCATAAATTTTTGCAATCTTTGCCAAATTTATCTCAAATTTATTCTTTGTTATTAGAAATACTTCATTTTGATGATATCAATTCTATTCTAATTTACAAACAATCAGATAACTACATTAATTTAGAAAGTCATTACAAAAAAAACAAAAGCTTTCCTATAGCAATAGCAGAGTTAATGGGTATTACTCTAGCAAACTTACATCGCGAAACTTTAAATTGCCAGAATTGCTGTGATTTCCTAAATGAGGAAGCAGTTGATGGCAAATGTTACTATCAATTTCCTCATCCAAGTCATTTATTAGGTAGACTTAAGCCAGAGATTTTAACTCAAGAGTATCCCCCAGAAGGCAATATATTTATGTCTTTTTATCACAACTGTGAAAACTTACAATCTACAGTTACAGAGCTTGTAGCTACTCATAATCACTACTGCCTAACTCATAACGGGTATGAGTTAAATAACATTTTAATTCCCCGGTCAGGTGAGGGAATTTTGTCTAAAATTGAGAGGTCTAATGAGAGGATTATTAAGCTTATTAACTGGGATAAATGTAGCTGGGGCGATCCAGCTTTTGATGTAGGGACAGCGATCGCTGGTTATTTGTTGTTATGGCTGGAAAGTTTAATTATTCATCCTGCTATTAAATTGGAGGAATCTCTTAAGCTAGCTATAATACCTTTAGAAGCGGTTCAACCTTCAGTTGTCACCCTCACTAGCTCTTACATTAGTAGTTTCCCCAAAGTTCTAGAGGAATTTCCTGATTTCCTTAGTCGAGTTGTCCAGTTTACTGGTCTTGCCTTACTCTACAAAATTATAGCAAGAATTCAGTCATTTGAAGCATTTGATCATAGGCAAATTTGCATACTTCAATTGGCTAAAAGGTTGCTATGCCAACCAGAAAAATCATTTAGCTCTATTTTTGGGATGACGGAAGCTGATTGGCTAAAAGCTTTGAAATTACCTTAACTTCTGGCTAGGTTACGGTTCAAAATTTTGACCAGTTTATGGGTAAAAGCATATTGAAACAGTTAAATAACATCAGGATTAATAGTCATGCAAGTGCTACAAATACTTCAAGAGCTTGCCAGTCAAATTGAAATTGAATCTTATAATTTTGTGGTCATTCATCCTAAGTTTCAGCAGCAAAAAATACCTGCTGATGTTCTGGCACAGCTTCAAAAACTGCCTCAAAATGTTCAAGATGAGTACCTTATATCACTTCTGCAAAAATTAATCTTTGGCATTTACTACAGTGGAGAATCTTTACTAAAAAAAAATCAATTAACACAGATAAATTATGAAATTGGATTAGAGGATACCCCTTGCGAAGTAGACTGGGAATTCTGTGACAAACTACATAAAAACAATTACGGTAAAGGTTCTTGGAATCCAAACTTTCGTGTCCTAAGACAGGAAGCTGATGGCAGTCTCGCAGTTGAAAAGAAAGGTATTACAATACACATCCAGCGAGACCATCATCTTAGGTTAGAAGAGCAATCAGCTGCGATAGGTGATATGGTGTCAATACCTAGGCCATCTAGTCACATCAGAAATCAATTTTATATAGCTTATGGGGACTTAGTTTATACTTGGAGTTATCCATCAGTGTATATCTACTTTAACTTCAGTCCTAAAGGTGCAGTTGCACTAATGGGACATCTAACAAAGCAATTAAATGCAATTAAGATTCCTTTCGACTTCAATGCCTTGTACAATCCCTCTAGCTATGGGCGATATAACTCAGGAATTTTACGAATTAATAAGGATAGCTACGAAGTAGTTCGGCAAGTACTACAGACTGTTTACGCAGAAAATGAATCCCACTTTCAAACTCATGTTCCTATATTCACTAAAGTGCTTGCGCCAGGGCTGGCTTTAGCAGAAAGACCTGAAAAAGAATTTAGATTTCTGGAAGATTTTGGCATGAACCGCTGCAAAATTGTTGCCAATGCCTTGCTCGACGCTCATAACAATAGTGATGAATCTCCAGAGGCTAGAATGAAATACATACGCCAGCATTTCAAGGATCTGGAAATTGACCTCGAGAGTCCCTATCTCAATCCTAATTCTGAAGATATTTACACACCATTGTTTACATCCAATGGTGTGTAAGCCAATAGAGCTGTTAAACTCAATAAAACTCAAGGTTCAACTTTAAGATAAGAACTCAGCTAAGGTCGTTCCAGTGCTTAATAACCTCAATTTTTGCAATTTGTTGCTTTAACCATTCAGAAAACAGATGTGAATAAATTTCTTGGTACAACTTGTCATTCAATTGCGATTGAGTAATCTCCTCAACTAAAATCAAGTGTACTCCCTTAGAAGTCAAAATTGGTTTGATAAGCTCCGGTGGTTTAGCAGTAAAAACAGCAGCAGAAATTTCTGGCTTCAGTGAGTCGCGGAACACCATTCCTTTATATCCTCCAGAACGGCGTAACTCTGTATCCTGAATGTATTTATGACCAACATCATAGAAACTCATCTCACCTTCTTTAATAGCATAGAAAAGTTCTAGCGCTAAGTCTTCATCATCCAACACAACCTCATACATTACCACACCAGCATAGTCTAGCTGATGTTCAAAAAAATAAGGTTCGATTTTATCTATGAATAGATGTTGGCTTAACTTACTAATAAGAATACTGTTATATACGATTTCTTCAAAGTCATCTAAGGACAACCCATATTTTTCTAGCCATTCCCAAGTCTCTTCAGCACTTGTGAGTTTATTTATTAAGCGGAATAAGTCTGCTGTTTTTTGTAATTCTTCTGTATCTATTTTTATCCCAGCTTCTTCCGCAGCAGTTCTAATCACTTTGCGGCTAATAATCTGCTCAACTATTTCAGGAATTTTGTAAGATAACTTAACTTGCTGAAGAATATCTTTGTTAGTAATAGTGATAGTTTGTAGCATTATATTTCTCCTAAATTTGGTTAGCAAAATTAAACATGAGAGCATGACTTATTGGCTAGATGTAGAGACATTACATGTAACGTCTCTACATTTCCAATTCCTATGTCCCTTGGACACAAGGAAGGGGGTTAAGTTTTCTACAATTTCACCCCACCCTGTTGCAACTGCTTAAACGGATCAAGCAGAAAATCAATAATCCGACGCTGGCGTACAATTACCTCAGCTGTCGCCGTATCCCCAGGACGCAAGGCAATACACTTATTAGCCGAGGGAATACAATTTTGGTTTAGGGCAATTTCCAAGTCATAAGCTGCCACCTTTCCATTAGATGTTTCTACCTCTATAGTAGTAGGAGAAATGTCTAACAATTCTCCTTCTAGTACTCCATAATCCTGAAACGGATAAGCATCAAACTTTAACTTGACTGGCAATCTTTTTCGCAAAGAACCACTCTCAGTTGTCGCCATTTGCGCCCGAATTATTAAAGGCGAACCTTGCGGTGCAATCTCCGCAATCATTGTTCCTGGTTGCACTACAGACCCAGCCCGTTGTATTGGTAACAGAAACAATCTACCATTGACGGTGGCTCTTAACTCTCGTTGTCCTAACTGAAACTTTAACGAAACAATTTGACTCTTACTTTGAGCAATTTCTGCCTGAAGCGTAGTAATTTCTGTCTCCAAATTCTTCTGTTGCTCGTCGATTCTTAGCAGAGCTAGCTTACTAGAACGAGTCAAGGTCTGATAACTCCTTTCCTGTTCTTTCAGTCGCAACTGTGCCTGCTCAATATCTGCATTTGCTTGCCGAATAGTCCGCTCATAACTACTCTGTTGTTCTACCAAACGTAGTTTAGCCTGCTGAATATCTGACTGATTTTGTTCGTATAACTGTTGCTTATCTTTAGCTATATCTTGCTTTTCCACAACATTAATTTCTGGAATAACCCCTGACTGCCAAAGACTGCGATAGCGTTCAACTTCCCGCTTGTTACTCGCCAAACTACTGTTTACTAATTTATTAGCAGTTTGACTATGCTCAAGAGTTTGTCGTGCCTGATTGACTTGAGCCAATTTTTCGTCTTTTTGTAAGTCATAGGAATTCCTAAGAGCATTCATATTCTGTCGCGCTTGGTCAATTTGAGACTGCTTTTCCAACTGTTGAGATTGATTTTGTTGCTGTTGCGTTGTCAAAGATACAACTAACTGACTTGTAGATAAATTTAACTGAGAAAGTCGATTTAATTGTCCCTCTAACTTATCCTGTGCCTGTCGTAATTCCGCCTTAACTAATTCTGATTCCAATACCAACAAAGTCTGCCCAACTTTAACCGAATCACCCTCTTTTACCCGAATTTCGGCAACAGTACCAGCCACAGCCGCATCCAGCCTAACCGTCTTTCCCTTTGGCTCAAGTCGCCCTCTTGCCGTACCTGTTTCATCTACCTTAGATAGCATCGCCCAAGGTAAAATGATCGACACAAACACTACCAAAAAATATAGCAATCCCCTTGTCCAAACCTGGGGCAAGCTATCAAGTAAATCCTTGGTCGCGTCAGCCCAATCATCAGTTGATCTAGCTGGTGTTTGTTCTTTTAAAATTTCCTCGCGCTGTTCTACCTCATAGATTTGGGTTTGAACCTTTCCATTCAATGTGTTTGGCATGATTTTTCCTGATATCAATTTTTGATTTTGAGAGTGGGGACAATACGGTTCGGTTAATATGTTTGGCTCTCGGAGATCCCCCCCAACCCCCCTTAAAAAAGCTACCGTGTACACACAAGTCGAATTTCTTCTTAAATCCCAAAGATTACCTACTTAATCGCAGTGATGGTTAGGGTGGGGTAAAACTAAAGCTAAAACCTTAGTAAATCAGGTTTCAGGTGAGGTTTTAAGAATTTATGCAATAAATATATTGATTTCGGGTGGTCATTTATTGATTTCGGGTGGTCGTTTATTGATTTCGGGTGGTCGTTTATTGAATTCGGGTGGTCGTTTATTGAATTCGGGTGGTTGTTTATTGAATTCGGGTGGTCGTTTATTGAATTCGGGTGGTCGTTTATTGAATTCGGGTGGTTGTTTATTGAATTCGGGTGGTCGTTTATTGAATTCGGGTGGTCGTTTATTGAATTCAAGCAGTGGTTAGGGTGAGGTAAAACCCAGATTCTTGAACAATTTCAGACTTGTGTGTACACCGTAGCCTTAAAAAAGGGGGGCTTAGTCTCCTATTTACCTGTTTTTTAAAGGGGTCGCCGCAGGCGGGGGATCAATCTTATCCGAACGGTATTGGGAGTGGGGAGACAAAAAAAGCTTCCTGCTTGTCCTCTTGTTTCACCCCGCAACATCCAACTGCTGATGATTGAGATAAAAATAATGTCCCCGCTTCGCCATCAACTCTTGGTGAGTTCCACTCTCAATCAACACGCCGCGATCTAGCACCAAAATTAAATCTGCATTTCGTACAGTTGAAAGGCGATGGGCAATTACTAAGGTGGTTCTGCCTTTGAGAATTGTGTTTAAATTCGTCTGAATAATCCTTTCTGATTCTGCATCCAGATGGGAAGTCGCCTCATCTAAAATCAACAGTTTAGGATTGCCTAACAACGCTTTAGCGATCGCAATTCTTTGTCGCTGTCCTCCAGACAACATCCCCCCTCCTTCACCAATCTGGGTTTCATAACCCATAGGTAACTTTTTAATAAACTCATCAGCACCCGCCAATCGCGCCGCCTCAATGATCTCTGCTAAAGTTGCCCCAGGATGTGCCAAGCTAATATTTTCCCGAATAGTTCCGCCAAACAAAAAGGTATCTTGGTCAACTACCCCAACTTGCTCGCGTAGAGAACGCAACGAAAGACTGGTAATATCGTGACCATCAATCAACACCTTGCCATTTGTGGGAGGATATAACCCCAAAACCAGCTTAGAAATCGTGGTTTTCCCCGAACCACTCCGTCCCACCAAGGCAACCATTTGCCCGCTTTGTATTTCAAAACTGAGATTTTCCAAAACATTGATATCGCTTTCAGGGTGATAGCGAAACGTCACGTTGTCAAAGCGAATGTTACCTTGAATGGGTGGTAAAGATTGTCGCGCCTGGTGCTGCAAATCCTCTTCTGGTTCCGCATCCAACACATCATTAATGCGTTCCACGGCAATCACCACTTCTTGCAATTGATTCCACAAAATTGTTAATCGTTGGAAGGGTCTAATAATATTTCCCAGCAACATATTAAATGCTACCAATTGACCAATGGTTAGCTGGTTGTGAATTACTTGGTACGCCCCGAACCACAGCAACATAGTAGTTACCACTGCTTCAATTGTGTTGCTGAATATTTGCAGACGATTGCTGATAATTTGCCCGGAAAAGTTAGTTTTTATTTCCTTACTTAATAACTCTTCCCAATGCCAACGCACTGTCTGCTCCACTGCTGTGGATTTAACTGTTCGCACACCAGAAAGGGCTTCAATTAGATAGCTACTTTCATTAGCAACAGCATTAAAGATTTCCCTAGAAATCTTTTGTAAAAAAGGTGTGGCAATCACTGCCAGCAGGAAAAAAGGCGGTACAATCACCAACACTAGCAACGCCATTTTCCAACTGTACCAAAACATCAATCCTAAATAGATAAAGACAGTGACTAAATCCAACAGGATGGACAACGCCTCACCGGAGAGGAAGCGTTGAATTTTGCGGTTTTCCTGTACACGAGAGATAATATCCCCCACATAACGGGACTCAAAGTAACTCAAGGGTAGCCGCAGGGTATGGCGAATAAATCCCACAATCAGTGCTAAATCGAGCTTATTCGCCGTGTGGTCTAACAGATATTGCCGTAATCCCGTCATCGCCACACGAAATAAACTAAAAATCAGTAACCCTAACCCTACCGCCGTTAAGGTTAGTTCAGATCGCTGCACCACCACTCGGTCTAAAATTAACTGCGTGAATAGGGGGGTAACGAGTCCAAAAATCTGGATAAATAAGGAAGCGACAAACACTTCCAGCATTACTAAAGAGTGAGGCTTCATTAACTCAAAGAACTGCCAAAAGGGAGTTGTAGTCTCTTTGGCATCCTTCAACCAGGCTGTGGGTTGCAGCAGCAGTGTATAGCCAGTCCAGTTGGCTTTAAATTCCTGGTGGCTGAGGGTGCGCTGACCAATACCAGGATCTGCCACAATTACCTGTTTTGGGGTGATTTCATAGACAACGATGTAATGCTTACCCTCCCAGTGGGCGATCGCAGGCAATTTTTGCTTTGCCAATTGGTCAATACTCGCTTTCACCGGTCGTGTAGCAAACCCAATACTTTCCGCCGCCGTCGATAACCCCCGCAGCGATGAGCCATTACGGTCAACATTGGCGATATCCCGCAGGCGATTTACACTAAAGTTTTTCCCCCAATAGCGAGACACCATCACTAAACAAGCTGCACCGCAATCTGATCCACTCTGTTGGGCAAAAAACGGATAGCGCCGAATCGCACGTTGTAATAAATGCCCGACTCGCTGCGTGGAGTTGGGAAAATAGGCTTTGCTAATCTTTTTCTCGCGTGGCTCTACTGCTGGTGTTGACAAAATCTTCGTTTCATGCAGCAGTTTTGAATCCGATAGAGGCTGATCTGAGTCCAGGTGTTGGGGGTTACGGGATAGTGCCTTAGCCCACAAATGCTCCTGAATTTGGGGATATTTAGCCATCAATGGCCATAACACTTCACCCGGAATAAAGCACAGTTGCAAGTTGACTGAAGCCCTTGCTGCATAAGGTCTGAAGTCATTCTCCTTAAACAAGGTAAATTCCCCAAATGAGTCTCCCGCCTCCAAAGTAGCGATTAACTCATCGGCGCTATCTAGTAACCTTGCTTTGCCAGCGATCGCAATATATATACCCGCTTTAGCATCAGTTCCTTGCCAGAATTTGCCGACTTTTGGATTGATAAATTTAACTTGTTGAAGACAGTGTTGAAATTCCTCTGTTGAAAGAGAATAACCCAGAGTATTGTTGAACTGTTGCAGAGTAAGCAACTGAGCAGATATATTTTGCGCCATGAATGTCTAAATGTTTTCCTAATTTTGCAAAGTTAATAGGTAAAAATTCGGAATCATCTGGAATAGCTGCCGATTTGAGGTCACAAATCAAAATTTTGGAACCCTGAGCCTGTTCATTACTGTTTTGTTCAACATTATTGGGTTTTGGTAGTGTGGATAATCCCATCTGTTTGAGTAGCCGCTTGATATGGCGATCGCTTACCTCAATGCCAAATTCCTTTGCTAGATGTTTCGCAAGCCAGTTTGCTGTCCAGCGTCGAAAAGCATAGCCATGATCGCGAGGACTACTGTTAACTAATTCCTTCAAACGCTCTAAATACTGATCATTCACAGCCTTCGGGCGACCAATGGGGCAATCTTGCCATTGGTGCGCCATCCCAGTCCGGGCTATGTGTGTCCAATGTCGTGCTGTTGCTGCACAACATCCCAAGGTTTGACAGATATCTGTTTGAGTTTCCCCTTCATCTGCCAATAACATGATTTCAATTCGTTGGCGGTAGGATTCAGGTAAACTATTGTGCAAACTTTGTAGTAGCAGTTTCCGTTGAAACGGTGTTAAACACTTACCACCAGATGCACTTAAGTACTTAGTTTCAGGTTTTGCTTGGCAGTCGGACATATACGTAGAATTTGCTAGTTTTATAGATCCACAAATGCCCTGTACTTGATGCATGATTTGTCAAGCACTTCCAAATGAGTGTTTACACGTACAAATTATTACACTAATAGCGCACATTATTTTATGTATTTTATTATGTATATATCAAGCTACAAGTCATCTGTTGTAAATTCCGAAGATTAAGGGCTATATAAATTTTGATGAAATATTGGCTAAATACGCTAATTGCGTATAATTACTATATTAGGACTTACGCGCTGTAAAAATTTATTATCTTGTGCATCAACGAAAATATGTCGTTTCAGGCTTTTATCAATTATCCTTCAATAAATAGTGTAGGCGCAGCCCGCCGTAGGCATCGCCTAAAAAGTGCCGAAAAATCAAGGTTTAATGCCTGAAATCCATACCTCATATTTAGTTTCCCCTGTCAATGCGTAAGTCCTAAGATATTTGATTTACAAGTATAAATATTTTCAGGATATATAGTTAAGTTTTATCCAGACAGTCTCTTGATCTATCTTCTCAACTATATCGAATTTTACTTTAGTTACTATTTGCCTGACAGGTTAAACTTCAAGCAAAGGGAGACTAACAGTAAATGTTGTGCCCACTCCAACTTGACTATTGACTGTAATTTCGCCTCCGTATGCTTCGACAGACTTTTTAGCGATCGCTAGCCCCAAACCGGTACCAGGAATGCTTCCCACATTGTCCGCACGTTGGAAAGGCTGAAACAGTCGCTTTTGGTCTTCTTTCGGAATGCCAATTCCCCAATCTTGAATTCGGAAAATAACTGTTTTTTCCTGACTAATTAGTTCAAAGCGCACTATGCCACCCGGTAGTGAATACTTAATAGCATTGCTAAGTAAATTGCCCAGAATGTGCCGCAGTAAACTTTTATCCCATAATGCTTCGCCTAATTGCCCAAAAGTGGCGAATACCAAAGTCAGATGTTTCTCATCTGCCATTAATTGAACTTCTTCGATTAGTTGGTGGCAAAAAGCTTCTAAATCTAAGCAGATGAGTTCAAATGGCAGTTTACCAGAATCAGCTTTACTGATGAATGAAACTTCATCTAATAGCTGCGCCATGTTTTTAATCGCCGAGCCAATCATTTGCAAATGATTCTGTTTTTTCTCTTTGGTCAATTTTTCGTCGTAGTTTTGTAGCAATCCAGCAGCCAAGAGAATAGTATTTAGGGGACTACGAATGTCATGAGAGAGCATTGAGACAAATTCAGATTTGAACTGGTTGAGTTCATTGGCTTTCATCAGTTCAGCAGTTCGTTCTTCAACTCGGATTTGTAACGTTTCATTGACCGTGCGTAATGATTCTAAAACCTGTTTGCGCTCGATCGCATGACGCAGGGAGCGAACCAATACATCTGAATTTACCTGGCGCTTGATTAGATAATCTTGTGCCCCCCGCCGCACTGCCTCAATTGCCAGTTCTTCATCATTTGTATTGGTTAGGACAACAATCGCTATGCTTGGGGCTAGATCAATCAGAAGAGGCAGAGATGACAATCCTTCACTGTCAGGTAGAGTTAAATCTAACAAAATAACATCGTAATTACACTGAGTTAGTTGCTGAAGTGCTTCTCCCAATCGCTTCACATGAACCAAAGTAAATTCTTGGGACTGGGCTTGCATCAAAAACTCTTGTAACAACCTAGCTTCTGCTAGATTATCTTCAATTAACAGGATTTTTACTGAGTAGCTTACAACCATAATTTTCGGGTTTCACCCCTGGAAATTTTTGAGTGGTGAGTTAGGATTAGCCCTGTTAAGGTGAGTCTCCTATTCATCAAGCTGTTCCACATCTAGTTTACATATCTAAATTTAATTAAACATTGTATTAGGATTTACGCAAAACTACACGAGGTAGGGGCAATTCATGTAGACGCAAAGCGGCTTCCCGCAGGGTATTGCCCCTACCCAAAAATAAGGGTTTTGGCTATTATTTGCGAGCATCCCTCACTCCGATGGTAGCGTGACAGTACAGAGCCAAAAATCTACAATACTCTTGACGATTTGGAATAGCTGGTTAAGGTTGCGGGATTTAGTGATATAGCAATTCACATGCAAGTTGTAGCTGTCAAAAATGTCATCCTCATTTTTTGAGGTTGTTAACACAATGACTGGAATACATTTTAATGCTGGGTCAGTTTTAATTTCCGCTAGCACTTCTCTACCATCTTTCTTGGGCAAATTCAAATCCAGGAGGATGAGGTCAGGGCGCGGTACATTAGCATATTCGCCTTCTTGGCGTAAATAAGCCATAGCATCTATGCCATCCCTGACTGTGACCACCTCGTATGGCACTGAACTATTTTTTAACGCTTCTTGAATTAAGCGAATGTCGGCTTTATTGTCCTCAACCAAAAAGATAGTTTTGTGTTTTTCTCCTGTTTCTCCGTTCAAGTTCATGTCCTCCAACTGGAATCGTAAAGTAGAAGGTTACGCCTTCACTCTGTTCTGACTCTACCCAAATCCGCCCTCGGTGGCATTCGACAATCTTCTTACATATCGCTAAACCTATACCTGTACCGATATATTCATCCCGTGTATGTAGGCGCTGAAAGATGACGAAAATGCGATCGCTAAATTGTGGGTCAATGCCAATACCATTATCCCGAACTGAGAACAGCCAGGCATCTTCTATCCTTTTTGCTCCCACATGAATTTGTGGCGGCTGGTGACTGTGGAATTTAATGGCGTTACCGATCAGGTTTTGGAATAGCTGCATCAGTTGGGTGCTGTCAGCCATCACCGTTGGTAAGGGGTCGTGGGTGATAGTAGCCCCACTTTCATCAATGCGTTGACGCAAATTGCCCAGCGCCCGATCTAAGGGTGTTTTTACCTCGATCATTTGAAATGCGATCGCCTGCATATCCACTTTCGAGTATGCCAGCACGTCATCAATTAAAGTCTGCATTAGGGTAACTCCCTCTACAGCGTAGCTGATAAACTCCTGGGCATCTTTGTCGAGTTGTTTGCCATAGCGCATCTCTAACAGCTGCACGTAATTCACAACTTGATTAAGAGGTTCTTGTAAGTCATGGGAGGCGACATAGGCAAACTTTTTCAAGTCTGCGTTAGAACGTTCTAAATCCTGCGCTAACTGGGCAAGTTCATCGGCTTGACGCAGCACAATATTGATAATTGCTTTCCGCAGTTCCAATACTGCTTTAACTTCTACATCTTTCCAAGGCAAAGATGTTAAGCGAACAGTTTCTTTCCACAGTTCAAATGATTTACGTGGACATAAACTGACATTTCCTTCTGACTCGCTAACTTCAAACGCCTGATTAGGATCGCCACCCCAGTTTACAGTTTGAATTACTTCCGGTCGAAACCATAAAACATAATTTCGTTTGGCAATGGAAATAGCTAATAAACCGCTAGCGACATTTTTAAAATTTTCGGCATCTGGATAAATCTGGGGCAAAGAATCTGTATAGAATATTTCTTCTTCAACGTTATTTTTGAGCCATTGCACTAAAAAATTCAGGTCTTCTTCTTTCGGCGTTTCACCAACTACCGTGCATTTTCCCCTGTAACACACGGCTGCGCCTTGAGCGCTAGCCAAATCTAAAAAATGCTGCGGGTTTTTAACTAAACCATCAATAAAGTTTTCTTCTTGAGACATATATTCAATCAAGACTAATTGAATATGTGTCAGATTTATCCGATGATCGTAGTCTTGTGTCTCTTCTCTAGCTGAGATTTCGGCAAATATTACTCGCCCCAAAAATTCGCAAGCTTTACGCAATTCGTAGGAGATATATTTAGGAGATTGATGATGGCAAGCAATAAGCCCCCAGAGTTTTTGGTCTTTAATTAAAGAGATAGTCAGCGTTGCACCAACACTCATATTATGCAAGTACTCTATATGACAGGGAGCAGCACTTCTGAGAATAGAGTTGGTTAAATCAATGGGGCGATCGCTAATTGGATTATTAATAGGAAAAATTGTTACTGGTTCAGAAGAAGAATCCGGGATGATTCTAATGGAATTGGCAACAAATAATTTTTTAGCTGGTTTGGGAATATCTGACTCTGGGTAATGCAATCCTAAGTATGGTTCTAGGATTTCTAGTTTGTCTTCTGCGACGACGGAACCATGTCCATCATCATCAAATTTATATAACATTACCCTGTCAAATTCCGTTATTTTCCGAATTTCTTGAACGATAACTTGACCAAACTCACGGAGATTTGATGTTTTTTGGAGTTGATTTATCGAGGATTGAACTAGATGATAGAAGCTTAAAAATGGAATCTTTTCCTGAGTAATAGCAGGTTCTAATTCCAAAATCAAAAATTTCTCTTGATTGCGGTGAAATACTGCATCAAATACTATGTAAGTATCACCTTTTTTTCGCACCCAAACTTTGGTGGAATTGATGAAATCAATATCTACCCCGCATAGCCCTGTTTGAATTCTCTCTATTTGGAATGGGTCGAGTAAATCTTCTAGTTTTTTCTGCAACATACTTTCGGGAGTGATCCCGAAAATCTTTAATGTATTAGTGCTAACTTGTAATATTTTTAACTCAGGTTCCTCTAAGACTAACAGGATACCATGAGGCTGAATTTCACTAGAAAGATGAATTGATGCCTCTTTCAAGCTAATTAAATTAATAACTGGCAGTTCTAAGTTCATTTTGATGACGATCCTCCTTTATTGTGGGGGAGTATCAAAACTAGAATATTTATTAATAACGAAGAATCATCAATGTAAAAAATTTTATAATTTCTCATTTATTATTTTTACCTTAGTATATAATTTAATATGCTCTAATCTTGTGTTTTGTAGTTTTAATATCATCGGCTTGGGCTTTTAACAGTCTAACAGTAAATAAAGCTACATAATGATAATAAATGTGATGTCACTGCTTTTTCACGTCAAACCGTTTCTCTCCGACTCGGAAAGGGACAGACTTAAAGAAAAGTTCAAACTGACGTTATGTTAAGTTGAGAAAACTGCTCAATGTTCCCATACCTTCTTTAATCAGATCCAAGAGTTGAACCACATTCGCAGTTTATAGCCCTCAGGGGACAGGGGTAAAGCCAAATATACAGGCATCCAGAAAATAAAAGCAGCCAGAATGATAAAAGTAATGGTGATACCTAGCGCCCGGAGTTGTTGATAATAACTGCGAAGACACTGATCGACAAACCAAGCGATCGCTAAAAATACAAACACTACTGCACACATATAATGGTAGATAAAAACGCACCTCGTTACCTTCATCCAAGGTACTAAGTTTGCGGCATAATTTAAAATTAAATATAAGGCAATCCAACTATCGACACCAAGAGTTTCAGGCACAGAAAAACGCTTTTGCTTTACCAAATTAATCACAACTTTTGATACCAGCATCCCTGTTAAAAACAACATGGCAGCAACACCAAACCACCACAAAAAGGGATTGCCCATTGCATGAACATCATAAATAACTTTCCCAGCACCAGCAGGTAAAGGCGGCCCCATCACAGGTAATGGAGCAGTGATACTTTCAGCCATTTGATAATAATATGCCATTGGTCGAATCATCAAAGGCCATTTGTACCAGGCGGCACAATAAGGATGCACGTTAGGACTATTGCCACCTAGCTGTAAGTGAAACTTTAAAATTTGCTGATGTACTGCAATAAATCCATAAGTTTTATCTAGTTGAAGGTGGGGAATCCAAATGATGCTGTAGATAAAAGCTGGAATTAGTCCTAGATAAAACAACATTTGGAAAACATTTAGCTGAGTCAGGTTTTGTAGTGGTGTCTGAGATGAAGGAGAATAATTACTAACTCCTGCCTCCTTCAATGAGGGGGATATAAAAAGAAGTTTGGAGTTAGGAAGAGAATACATTCCCTGAATTATCCATGCTGTTATCCAAATGAGATAAGCACCTGACAGGAACCATAAACCATTCCACTTAGTCCCGACTGACGCACCAAAAGCAATGCCAGCAAGAACTAACCAAAAAGAACGTTGCCGATGTTGGTTATCTAATGCCAATAATAAAAACCAGTGTCCTAATAAACCAAAAATGACGATATAAATATTACTTAAAGCATAGCGAGACTCAACTAGAAAGATGCCATCACAAGCTGTGAATAAACCTGCAAGCATTGCAAAGCTACGACGATAACTTAATTGATAAGCGATCGCAGCCACAATTAAAGGAATAAATGAGCCGGTGAGGGCATTTAACCACCGATAAGTCCAAGGCGATCGCAATGAACCTGTCAGCCCATTTACCGTATCGTGCCAAAAAGGAATGTGACTACCAATCCAAATGCCGATACCAATAATATATTGACTTAGCGGCGGATGAGCATTAAAAAATGGTGTATGCGTGAGATAATTATTACCGAATTTAGCAAAGTAAACTTCATCAAATACCAGAGTATTGAATCGCTCCAATCCCCAAAATCGCAAGGCAACTGAGAGAATAAATATACTCACCACCCCAATTCGGAACCACTTTTTAGTCATTAGTCATTTGTTATTTGTCCAAAGTCCAATAAGAGTGCTGAGTTAAGAGTCAAGAATTATCCCCTATTCCCTTAGTCCCTTACTCTCCCTCATCTCCCCCTGCTCCCCCTACTCCCTGCTCCCTACTTACCCTCCACTCTTCAGGTGCATCTAGTTTAAACAGAAGTAGTTCAATGCCGTAATACTTGTTTGTCCGCCCTATTGGTTTCATACTCAATCGTTCAGTTACACGGATTGAAGCATGATGTCCTGGCTTCACTACGGCATAAATCACTGGCAAGCTCAAAACACTAAATCCGTAGTTGAGCATAGCTCGTCCTGCTTCTGTTGCATACCCTTTACCCCAAGAAGCTCGCCGTAAGTGCCAGCCTACCTCATAATCTTGAGTGAGTAAACCATCTTTGTCAGGCAATTGTTCGAGAAGGATAGTTCCCACAATTGTTGTAGTTTCTTTTTCGACAATTGCCCAAGATCCATTACCATTTTCGTTAATTAAGCGCAGACGTTGTGACTCAACACTTGTGACGCGAGAGCCGAGAAAGTGCGTAACTTCAGGGTCATTATAAATTACAAACGCTTGTTCGGCATCGCTTTCGGGTATCCAACTGCGAATGATCAAGCGTTCGGTTTCTAAAAGATTTGTCATCTTGCTTTTGGCTAAACTAAATCGCCATTCTGCAAAATAGTAAGATACTTATGGTTGAGCAGTCAAAAGTTTTGTAGACAATTACACAAACAAAATATAGCGATCGCTATGCTATGGGCAATTATCCAGAAATATAACTACCGTTGGCTAGGTAATCGCAAATTCTGAATTTTCTCTCAGTTCCTCAGACCGGAATCCCAATACAATCCGATCCTTTGCTACACCTGCCCTAACTAATTCTGTTGCTAGCCCCTCCTCAGTGCCATCACGTTGAATCCAAATTTTGTTATCAATAATATCAATGTGAATCAGACAGCCGTGAACGCGGCGGGTTGCAGTTACGGAAAGTTCAGGTACTGGTTCTCGACCAAGAATCATCACTAAATATCGATCCTGTTCTTTATCAAAAATAGTTTCATGCTGAATATTACCGTAAGAGTAAGGAATTTTCGTGTGTTCAGTAAGAAGGGTGCAAATTATCTGTCTGTATTGTTCCAGAGTATCCATCGGACTATAATCTCCCGCTTTGGATTGAAAACAATGAGAGGAATTTTGTAATCTTCCAATATAAGTTTACCAAGGGGTTCTTCCTCAAAAACGTCATTAAAAATATCCTCGTGAACAGCAATATACAAAACCCTCTCTGGATAATTGCGGGACATTACAGCAAGGTAAGTAAAGTACTGACCAATTGCCTGTTCGAGGTTCGCCACTTCTGAGTCACCACTGAAAGTTTTGATTTCAACAGCAATTTTCTGCGTTCCTTTTTCTGCTATGAGCAACTTTTCGGCTGCCAAATCCACGTAAAGATCCTTTTTTCCCCACTTTAGATGAAAGGGGTCATCAGTAACAATCCAGCCATCTTTGATCAGCGCATTCTTTAAGTTATTGTGGTAGCGGTCTTTAGCTGGCATACATTACTCAAATTACGAATTACTACTCTCAACTTTCGCAACTTCCAGCATTGTCTTTAAAACCGAATCTGGATTCAGACTAATCGAGTCAATTCCCTCTTCAACTAAAAATTTGGCAAATTCTGGGTAATCACTGGGTGCTTGTCCACAAATGCCGATTTTGCGATCGCATTTTTTCGCCGCTTGTATCGCCATTTTGACCATTTGCTTCACACTCTCACTGCGCTCATCAAATAACCGCGCCACTAATGCCGAATCCCGATCTATTCCTAATGTCAACTGAGTTAAATCATTGGAACCAATGGAAAAGCCATCAAATACTTTAGCAAACTCTTCAGCCAAGATGACATTACTGGGCAACTCGCACATTACGTAAACTTGCAAACCATTAACACCCTGCTGTAAGCCATTTTTTGCCATCTCTGCCAAAACCAAACGCCCCTCATCAGGAGTACGGCAAAAGGGAATCATCGGGATGACATTAATCAAACCCATATCTTCTCGTACCCGCTTTAGGGCATGACACTCCAAAGCGAAAGCTTCTCTGTAGCCTTCATCATAGTAACGCGCCGCTCCCCGCCAACCCAGCATGGGGTTTTCTTCATGGGGTTCAAACTGTCGCCCACCTAATAAGTTGGCATATTCATTACTTTTAAAATCTGACATTCGCACAATCACAGGCTTGGGATAAAATGCCGCCGCAATTCTGCCTACACCTTGGGCTAATTTATCTACAAAATATTGAGATTTATCGTCATAAAGTGCAGTAATCTGAGCAATTTTAGCTTTCACAAATTCATCTTTTAACAAGTCATAGTGAATCAACGCCATTGGATGAATTTGGATTTGGTTAGCGATGATAAATTCTGTTCGTGCTAAACCTACGCCATCGTTGGGAATTGCTGATAAACTCAATGCTTCTTGAGGATTACCCACATTCATTAAAATTTGAGTGCGGGTACGGGGTAAGTTTTCTAATGGGACTTCTTGAACTTCAAAAGGTAATAAGCCTGCATAAACTTTTCCTTCTTCGCCTTCAGCGCAAGAAATTGTAACCTCTTGACCAGGTTTCAAGATTTCCGTAGCATTGCCGCATCCGACGATCGCAGGTACACCCAATTCTCGCGCAATAATCGCTGCATGACACGTTCTGCCACCAGAATTTGTGACAATTGCACTGGCGCGTTTCATAATCGGCTCCCAATCGGGATCAGTTCTCTCTGTCACCAAAACTTCCCCAACTTGGAACTGTCCGAGTTTCTGAACATCTAAAATTAAGCGGGCTTTTCCTTGACTAATGGCTTCTCCAATAGCACGTCCAGTAACAAGGGGGAGTAGGGAGTCGGGAGTCGGGAGTGGGGAGTGGGAAGATTTTTCGCCAGTTCCTAGTCCCCAATTTCCAGTCTCCAATAACAAGCGATAACTCCGCAATATATTTCCCGTTTTCTGCGACTGGACGGTTTCGGGACGCGCTTGGACGATAAAAAGTTGGTTAGTAATGCCATCTTTCGCCCACTCAATGTCCATTGGGGTGTAAATGCCGTGAACTTGAGAATAATGGTCTTCAATTAAACACGCCCAATTTGCTAATTGTAAAATCTCTTGATCACTCAGGGCGAATTTGCCTCTTTCACTGGTTGAAACAGTTACATTTTTCGTTAATTTGGAGCCGTCATCATAAACCATTTTTAATTCTTTGCTGCCCAACTTCTTATCAATAATTGGACGAAAGCCTGCTTTTAAAGTTGGTTTAAAAACATAGTATTCATCGGGATTTACAGACCCCTGTACAACATTTTCTCCTAAACCATAAGCAGCTGTAATCAATGCTGCATCTTTAAAACCGGTTTCTGTGTCAATGGAAAACATCACCCCAGAGGTTGCTAAGTCAGATCGCACCATTTTTTGCACACCCACAGCTAGAGCAATGCTAAAGTGGTCAAATCCTTTGGTGTGGCGATAAGAAATAGCGCGATCGGTAAATATGGAAGCAAAGCATTTATGACAAGCTGCTAAAACTCCCTCAGCACCGACAACGTTAAGATAAGTTTCCTGCTGTCCGGCAAAACTAGCATCGGGCAGATCCTCAGCAGTGGCGCTGGAACGGACTGCAACATCTGTCTCTGCATGGTATTTTTCACAAAGACTTTGGTAAGCTGTGGCGATCGCTTCTCGCAATTCTACCGGAAATGGAGTGTGGATTAATAGCGATCGCGCTTTTTTTCCCCGTTCTCGTAAATTTTTGACATCTTCAACATCCAAGTCGGCAAAGAGTTTGCGGAGTTTGGCTTCTAACCCTGCTGATTGAATAAAATTACGATAAGCGTAGGCAGTGGTAGCAAATCCAGTGGGAACGTTAATACCTTTGGGCGTTAGCTGTTGAATCATTTCCCCCAGTGAGGCATTTTTCCCACCAACTATAGGGATATCAGCAATGCCAACTTCATCAAACCACAGAATGAGCGATCGCTCTTGGGAAAATTGAGATAAAGTGCTTTTAGATACTGTAGCCATAAATATTACCTTCTAAAGTCGTAAATACGTAATTGCTAGTATATTTTTCTCCTGTTTAATTTTAGTGCTTGTAGCAACTGTGTTGCAGGGTAGGGTAAAGTAGCTAAATTTTGACTTTTTACAGGATAAAGAAAAATAATTTGGTTACCCTAAACACATAACTCCTTAAGAGTATTTATGTCACGGAAACCGATATCATAAATAAACGTAAGGTTTTGTTTGTACCACTTGATTTATATTGGTTTAGAGAAACTTTTGTGACTAACATTGCGATTTTCGTGACAACATCGCAATTTTTGTCATAACATAGCGACTTTCATGACTAACATCACGACTTTTGTAACTAAATCATGCTGCGTGAACCCAATTTTCTTCAACCCTCGTGAGATTGTGCCATCGCTGATGTCGCCCTCCCACAGTTGAGCCATCTCTACCTGGGTTTTATCCAGGAAGGCAGGAGGCAGAGGGCAGGAGGCAGGAGGAAAAATGGGGTCTTGGGTTTAAGACCTGACTTTTCACGGTATCTGAAAAACCTCTCTCTAAATCTCTCTCCTAAAAGGAGAGAGACTTTGAATTTTCCCCCTTCCCGACACGGGAAGGGGGTTAGGGGGTTAGGTTTTCGTGGACTTATCCACATAACGTGAAAAGTCAGGTTTAAGACAAGAACACTGAACTCTCGTTCAGTGGCTCTAAATCAGTAGGGGTCGAATCCCCTACTATTTACTCCTTCTGCCTCCTTCAATACCATGAGATTTAGCAAAAGCCCGAAATTCATCCCAGTCTGTGATTTTGTGGTTGTTTCCAGGCGGATGGTTAGGCAACGGCAGAATATCTCCGGTTTCAGCTTTGCGCTGCAACCATAGGTTGATCGTGTTGCGGCTGAAGTTGAACAGTTCGCTGGCTTCGCTTTTCTTGAGTCCATCTCCGTGGACTAATAAAAACTCAAAGTTACGGGATAACATCTCCTAATGTTTTGGATTTTGAATCGCTCTTAAGAGTTTTATGTGATATTGTCTAAGCAGTTTTGAGAATTCAGCTTTGCTGTTTGGTATCGTAGCTCTAAATCAGGAAGAAATCTATGTATCGATTCCAGATCAGCGCATCCACGCAAATAGGTGAATCCATCGGTATCGTCGGTTCTACCCCCGAATTGGGACTGTGGGACATTAAAAAATGTGTCCGCCTTCGTACAAATGCCGCTCGCTATCCTTTATGGTGGACAGAGACAAAAATCGCCATTCAGCCATCTCTGGAGTCAGATGATGTCTCACAACAAGCCACTCCGTATCTACACCAGAAAATTGAATATAAATATATACGTCTCGATTCAAATGGCGGCGCGCGATGGGAAGCTTTAGGTTCAAACCGCTGGGTGCCGATCAATCCTGACGAGTCCAATACTATTGTTGTTGATGATGGCGCATTCGGTTATTTGCAGCCTTATCCATTCGGATACGTTGAAGAGCCTACTGTCAAAATGCCCCTGAACGAAGAGTCTGAGAGGCTCAAAATTGCAGTCATTGGCAGTTCTGTTGCATTTGGTCATAAAGCCTGGCTATTTAAAGGTTGGGTCTCGCTTTTGGGAGAGGCTTTGCAGCAAAAATACGGACACCAACTCGTAAATATATCTGAGGCGGGGACAAATGTCAGCAGAACGATCGCCCGTTTTATCTCAGATGTCACCCCAGAACAACCGGATGTGGTCATTATTACCCTGTCTCTGGGCAACGAAGGGTTAGCCCAGTGTGCCCCTCACCAACGCCGGGCAATACAGCGACGGTTTGAAAGTGGCTTGCAGCTGCTTGTCAAAATGACGCGCGAAATAGGAGCATATCCGATTCTGGGTGGGGTCTATCCCAATAACAACTATGAGTCAGAACATTATTTGCTGCTAAAGGAGACACACAACCGGATGCTGAATTGGGGCTTGCCCGTACTGGATTGGTTAGCAGCAGTCGATAATGGACAAGGACGCTGGAAAGCGGGGATATCCTTCGACCCGGCTCACCCCAACACAATCGGTCATCGCCTCATGTATGAAGCGATCAATCTGCATTTGTTCCAGATTGACAAAAATGAATTGGCAAGAGAAGAGCAACGCTTTCGACAGAGGAATGAAGTCCCCATCTACCTTGACAATGGGGGCTTCCATGTCTTTGCTCATATCGAAGAAAAGCGTTTACGGATCACCAATTTATCACAATACAGTTACACGATCGCTCCCTATTGGCAGGAACTACAAACTGCACTGCAAAGTAAGGCAGGATTGATACCGGGCATTTACATTGCCAAGTCTGTCAAGGAAGGGACACCCCCCTTCTTTGCCGTGCAAGAGGATGGCGCGATCGCAACCACAATAAACATCCCCCCTGATGCTGACCTAGAATATAGAGCCACCTTCAATCTCTTTTCGCCGAACAACTCACAAGTTTTGTTCTATGACGGGGATCTGGGGATTTTACAATCGGACGAACGCAACCTCTGGGTGATCAACGAATCAGAGAATGAGTATAATATCCAGCCGATGTGGCAGGAAGTTTGCAACGCACTGAAAGCCATGCCATCGGGCGTCTATGAAGATCCACTTGCTCCCAATGCTCCCTTTCGTACCATGATGATTGGCAACAATGGGCTAGAAAGCCGGGTGAAAGCGCCGCCCAAGTCTGCTATGTTGTTTCAATACAAGTGTAAATTAACGGATATCAGCCGTGTTGCCATTCTCCCCCTTGGCGATCGCTGTGCCGTCCGCATGATGTTGTATAAAATGGAGTACGACGGCCCCGCTTTTCCGTTTGATCTGACGCGCACCACCAATATTGGAGATGTTGCCGATGCGATCAAAAACGGTTTTGATGACATGTGGAACCCTGCCTTCCTGCACTACAGTCAAGATGCAGGCAGAATCTATCATAGTAAGTGGTCGGGTCTGTCCTTTGCCCATGAAGTCGAGGAGACAGATGACCCTCTTAATAATATGTCTCCCGTCCATGAACGAATGCGCGTTCGATACACAGCACGCTCTGAAAGGTTTTGGTATGCACTGCGGCACTGCGACAAAGTACTTTTCGTTCGCACAGGAATTAGCGATCGGGCTGGTGTGATTGATCTGGTTGACAAATTGCAAAAACAATGCCAGGGGAAACCATTTCAACTTTTGATCCTTTCTCCCCAAAGCGATGATGAGTTTTTAAACCTTCCCAATGTGCTGCATTATAATGTTGAGTTTAATCCCGATCTGATGTATGACGATTTGGGACACTGGATGTACTGCACAGAGGTAATGCGCCAAATTCTGAAATCCCTTGATGTGTCCAGTAAAAACCTCTTTTGGTGCCCGCCGAATCCTCCGAAGGAGTGAGAAATTGGATAGGGGCAATGCCCTTCGACGCAGGCTCAGGGTAAGACCTGCGGCGGCCTACGCTTACGCTCAGGACTCCAGACCTTACGGAATGAAAACTCTCCTTGCACCTATGTAGTTCCCAATGTAAAGCACAATTTCAACCAGACGATCAACACAATCTTCTCGATAACTGGAGTCAGTTAACACTCGATCAGCATTACCAATTGTTACCACAGGTAATGAGTTCGGGGTATTTTCTTCACGCATGACTTGTTCAAGTGAGTCTTCATCTTTCATGCTTCGATTTGCTGTAAGTAAAATCATTTGATTCTTTTGAGCCAGCCTCCAGACTACTCTATCGCTGCTATCAATTGACAATCCCATCTCTTCAAAGGTGACAAAACGAATTGGGACAGAATCAAGCCAACCAAGGCTTGCAATACTCCCAAGAAGGATTCGTGCATGTCCCTTGAGGTTATGATCAACTAAAAAAATCATGACTGGGACTGATGTCGTGCCTTCGATGCCTGAAGTTTTTCCCAGGCGGCTTCTAGTCCAGGTGGTGGTGGTAGGGTTGCAATCTGGGCAACGCGCTCACGATTTTGTTCTTCATAGTACTGCCGAAGTTCCTCAGCTTCCTTAAGAACAACTTGGTACTCGGCTTCAATTTCAGCCCGATGTCTCTCTATGTAAGAGAGCGCAGCGTCGATTTGTTCTTCAGTCAGGTCAAACAAGGAGCGAATAAATTTAGGAGGGTACTGGGCAGTCACGTAATCCATAACATCATAGAGGGTGATACGGGTTCCTGCGATCGTCAGTCCGCGCTCTGTGCGGATAATGGCTGTTTGTCCACTTGATGCCAGAGTCATATCATTAGCTCCTCTGAAAACTAATTCTATACTACACCTCTGCAAAACCTCTTCTGGTGTCCACCCGAACTCCCAGTTTATAGGCAAATAGAACTTATTTATTCATTTTCAGTTAGTTAAGATTATCTACTTCTAATTTTATGAGTTCCATTGTTGGATTTGTTGTAACATTAAAAACTCTTGCGATTAGATATTTATCTGCTATTTCCATTAGAGCAAACTCATTTGGTGAAATAAAGAAAGCGACTTTCTCTACATTTTTGCTATGTGGTGTTGCTTTACTGTCAATGTATATTTCTTTTCCATTCTCCACAATTTTAAAATCGTGATCCTCAGTTGTATTTTCTAAAATATTACGCCAAAACACCTCTACAAAATTTCCTATTTTGAAACCAGTTTTTGTTTTTTGAAGAGGTCGTCTGCTGTATTTTTGGCTGTAAATACGTTTTAGTTCTTCATACACAAACAACTCACCTTTTCTACCCAAATCTTCATCAGATTGGTTGTAAGGTCTGTTTCCTTGGTTAATTGCAACACTTTCAGGCTCTTTTGGATTTAAAAAATTTTCAGGAATAAGGTTAATATCATAGCCTTTCTCGTTTAAATACTCTACTCCGGTTGCAAAAGTTTCTAAAAGCAACACAATCAAAAGTCTTTCAGCATATCGTATACCTAAAAATTTACCTAAAGGCTCAACCAATCCATCTAAAACTCTTGGACTATACCAATTACCGACATAGTAAAAATTATTTTCTTCTGCCCAAGAACTTCGTTTTTGTTTATCATCTTCATTGCCATAAGACAGATAAATTTCAGAAGTTTCAAAAAAACAAATGTTTTTGAGCTTCTTGTTTATTCGTTCATATTCTAATTCCCACTCTTTAGGATTTTTTGATTTTTCAACAGATATAACTGCAACCAATGGAGAAATATGCACAAGTTTGTTTTTTAGGTCTTTGATTTCTACTTTGCTGTTTGGAATAGAGACTGTTACTTTATCAATAATTGCTACCCCAAACAAACGCAACAATTCAATAATTTCAGGAGTTAGTTTTTCAGTGTATGCCAACTTTGAAGCCCTAAAACCTTCAACAGTAACAATAGATAAATCTTTGGGATAGAAAAATATACTTCCGTCTTTGGACAAAAGCTTATTTTCTGTACCCCAAATGTTGATTTTTTCTTTGTCTGAACTATGCAAATTTATTGAGGCTAATTTTTCATAGATTAGCCTTATTCGTTTTTCATTATCCTTCTGTTCTTCCTCGCTTATAGTTATATTTTGCGATATGCTTGCAAGTACTTGCAGGTAGTCGCTTACTCCCAAATCCCGTTTAAAATTCAGATAATTTAACCAATCGGGTGGAATAGGCTCATTATAATCAAAAATAGGTAAATATTTCCCTACCATTTCTTTGATTTTGGGTATATCACTGCTAAAAACTTCTGAGGCTTTTAAGCAGGTTTCTTGAGTAGTAGGAATGAATTTAGAGTTTTCCAAACTCCAAAAAAAGTAATTTTTAACATCTACTTTACTTCCATAATGTCCCCAAGGCATCGAAGCTAACTTCTCAACTGAATTAATGCTAATACCTAAAAAGGCTTGTTTCCAAAATAACCGAGCAAAATTTATACTTTCTCTAGCAAGTTCAGAATATGCTATTTTATTTATGTAGACTGAATTATAAGAATTTACCAAAGTAGGATATCTGTGACCTTTATTGGCTTCTGCTCCAACTTCTTCAAAATATTCAAGTTCAATTTTATCTAAATCATTACTGCGATTGACTTTTATATATTGCAATTCGATATTTTCATTTACACCAATTTTCAGGAAAAAAGTTTTCCATTCACTTTTGAAATCTTTGCTTTCAAAATAGGTGTCAGAAACATAAAAATCGTTTTTATAAACGGTTTCGATACGTAACTCAGGCTCGTAAAAATCAGATAAATATGTACTTTCAGCAGTAATTAAATTTTTTTCTTTGGTTATAATTTTAAATTTTTGTAATTCTTCATAATGTTGCTCTTGCAATGTACCTTTTTTATGAGCATTAAAAAGGTATCTACCAATTTGTAAGGCATTATCTTTTGTAATATATGTATCAACTTGGGCAATAATATTTTTTTCAATAAAGCTCAAATCTGAAGGCTCACTTACACCCAAAATTTCAAGCCAATTTCTGATAAATTGATTTTGATTGATTTTTTCTACTACGCTATTGTGAATTATGCTAATATCCGAACTAAAACTATCTGAAAATTCAACTGAAGGAAAATAAATGTGTTTGGGGGTTTTCGGTTTTTGAGTTTCATCTAAAATAAAAGGCGTATATCTTAACTTTTCATTCCAAGTATTTCTTTCGTCATTTTTTGAACGTTCGGCTTGTTTATAGAGAAATGAAATAAGTTTAAAGTTTTCTTCCAATTTGTGTTCACTTACAAAAATATCAGAAGCAAGAAATCCTTCTAGATCATCAATATCAAACATTTTAACGCCTATTTTACCCAAAGTGCTAATAGGTTCTAGATAAGGCACAAAAGAATCAATAGTAAAACTTGTTGATAATTTTTGATTAACATAACTGATAAGTGTTTGCTTATCAATAAAATCGGAAATATTTGTTTTATCAAAAATAACTTGGCTAACTTTTAACAAGTCACAGCTTAAATTTGGAATAAACGCAATCGTTTCAAGTGCTTCTTTATAGCCTTGGTTAAAACTTTGCTCTAATGCACTAGAACCATCCAATTTATGAGGTAAAATACTCAAAAACTGCTTATTGTATTTGCTTGATTTACTTGCAAGTTCGGCAACCCACGCAAAGAACTTTAAAGGAATTTGTCTAAAAATCCACTGATTCCAAAAAACATCTTGATGCAAATGTTCTCTTCCTGCATCAGTCAAAAAACTTGCATTAACCAAAAATGGAAAACTGTAATTAATAGAAGTCGGCAAATAAGTAAATATTAAACGATTTTCTTTATCAATAGCCTTCAATCTATTTTCTTTTAATTGAATGGCAAACGAAATTTCTGTACGCAATGCATCTTTTAGCTTTTTTGGTGATTTTTCATCATCATTTATTTGTTTTCGTACATCTAAGGGAATATCAAAATGTTCTGTTTTAATAAGCCATTCGCTTTGTGTATTACCGTTTCTTTTTAATAGAGTAATTTCTTCTTTTGTTTTTTCAATTATTAGTTCTTCGCTGCTATTTACTGTTATTAAAACTTTTTCACTACGCAGAAAAAGGACAATTTGTGTATTAGAAAGTAAATTAGCTAAATCTTTTTTAAGTTTTTCAACCTTATCGTATTTGATAACTGTTGAAACGTTAAAATCCCGAAAAACAGAAAGCTGTTTTAATTCTGGAGGTAATTCTGTCCAAATCGGAATAACTTGCCAAGGCATTTTTGGCTGTTCATCTTTATGCTTGGCTCGTCTTTCATTCTGCCAAGCACTTTTACTGCTCCACTTGCTATTCCAATAGTCTTGCCAATAGTTTCTATCATATCGAAAACAGAAATTTTTGCTTTTAATAATTACAAAATTAGAATGAGAGAAAACAGACTTAAAGCCAATTCCTTTAAAGCCTGTTTTATTGTTATCTCCTGTTTTTGTTCCGTCACCCGCACTCGATATGCTTTCAATGTCAATTTTTGAAAAAGGCTCTCCCTTATGTGAAACTATCAGATAATCACCTACGAAATCTATTTGAGCATCAAGCCTATTATTTTGATTGCTTGCATCATCAGCATTTTGAAGAAGTTCATAAATAAAACGCTGACTATCGGTATTTATATCTCTTGAAATTGTATTACAGAGATTTGCAGTAGTAATAGCCAATTCAGGATTGTTGTAATCTGAATTATTGTGGGTTAGATTTTCAAGAAATCGTTTTTCTGTCATTGCAAATATCTCTGTTATTGGGACTTAAACAAAAAAAAACTATAAAATAGCCTCAAATGTATATACAGAGAGACTTTGACATCTTTGTGCTTAATTTATTGATATATCTGGGTTTCAGCCATCTTTGAGCATTTAGTGTATTTCCTTTACCCTTCATGGGTTTGAGGCTTGTTTTTTACTCAAAAATGTTTAAGTCCCGCTATCTCCTCTGAAAACTAATTCTATGCTATACGGATAAAAAACCAGTTAGGGAAAAGCGATCGCTTTTCCCTAACTATGAGTTGGCAATAACAGTGAATTTTAATTGATGCCATTCCTCAATAGCCCAATGGATGCCGGAAATCACCAACCACTTTGTCAAGTTCTTGAGCGATCGCTAGCAACTCCATCTCGCGCCATCGCTTGCCCACAATTTGCATTCCAATCGGTAAGCCATTGTAAGTTTGTCCTATGGGAATCACCACCGCCGGATGACCACTGAGATTAAATGGCATGGTGTAAGATCCATTTGCCACCACATAAGGATAGGATTTGCCCATCAAACACTTCGACAGCAGAGACTTGGCGATCGCAAATCATCTGAGCAAGTTGATGGGCGGGTAGGAAAACTAAGTCACTCATCGGTCGATTTTACCTCATTTTTCGGACTCCCAGGCTTGATAAAGTTAATTATATTGACTTAAGTTTAAGGGGTTACAAGGTTTGAAACTCTAGGTTTAATTAGGGCTTAACGATCGCTATAATCGAAATAGTTCAACCACCGTCGGCTTAATAACTTTCCCCATAGCGTTGCGTGGTAATTCTTCAAGCGTCAAAATTTGGGTTGGCACTTTATAAACAGCCAATCGCTCTTTTACCCAACTCCTAAAAGATTCTAATGTTAAAGTTTGTGAGCTTTGCAATACTAACGCCGCACAGACCCGCTCACCCCACTCTATATCTGCAACCCCAACTACTGCACATTCTTGAATATCTGGATGCGATCGCAACACTTCTTCAATTTCCAAAGCAGAAACTTTATACCCTCCTGTTTTGATGATATCCACGCTCATCCGTCCCAAAATGCGGTAGTTGCCATTCTCGACTACGGCAGTATCTCCAGTGCAGAACCAGCCATCTTGGAAGGCTTTGGCGGTTGCTTGGGGATTTTGCCAATATTCTAGAAACACTCCAGGGCTTTTAACTTGGATCTCTCCTGGTGTTCGTGTTGAGACTAACTCCCCGTTCTCATCTACTAATCTCACTTCAACTTCAGGCAGGGGCTTCCCCACATATCCTGACCACCGTTGACCGTGTAAAGGGTTCGATAGCGCCATGCCTATTTCCGTCATCCCATAGCGCTCAAGCAGAAAATGGCCGCTGATAGTCTGCCACTTTTCTAAAACTTGAACTGGTAACGCTGCCGAGCCAGAAACCATCAGGCGCATTTTAGCACAGCCTGCTGACATACTTTTTTGGCGTTCGCTTGAAGCAGCTTCCCAAGCTGCAATCAGCTTCACATAAATTGTCGGTACTGCCATAAATAGGGTTAAGTCACCATCACAAATTCGGTTCCAAACAATTTCGGCATCGAACTTGCTCAACAGATGGCACTGTGCCCCAGCCCATAAAGCACAAGTCAATACGTTGACAATCCCATGAATATGATGTAATGGTAATACATGTAAAATGCGATCGCTAGATGTCCATTCCCAAACGGTGGTCAAGCTAGTTACTTGCGCTTGAATATTTTGATGAGTCGTAACCACACCCTTGGGTTTACCTGTTGTACCGCTAGTGTAGAGAATTAAAGCGCGTCTAGTGATATCTACATCTGGGAGTGGAGCAATATCAGATGGAAGCGTTTCTGAGGTGAGGATAAATCGCAAATTTTGTTCAGTTGCGATCGCTCGCAGTATAGCCTCAAAATTGGGATGGGCAACGATAATCGCTGCTCCAGAATTTGTAATGACATACTCTAGTTCTGGTCGCGGGTGGGAAATACACAGAGGTACAGCGATGCCACCAGCACGCCAAATCCCCCACTGAGTAGCTACATACTCAAACCCAGGCGGGATCAGAAAAGCAACTCGCTGCTCCTGTAAATCTTCAGTATTCTTAAGCAAATTTGTCGCTATTTGACTAGAGGCATAGAGCAAATCCCCATAGGTAAATGCTCCGACTGTTGTAGCGTTGGCGCAGCCTCTCGGAACGAGAATCGCTATTTTCTCATTGTGTTTTTCAGCACGAGTAATCAATGGGAGATTCACGTTACTTTACCGGTTGAGGGTTGATTTCAGTCTAATTACTGAAAGCATATAGCAATCCCGGCAGTGGTAAACATGTAGTGATGCAAAAGTCTGAAATCTTTATTGTTTAGTGAAGAATCAAGCCCCTCCGGGGTGGTAACAAGGAACTCTTAACAGAGATGGAAGCTACTTTTTGATGTTCAGCTACCAGGCGTTGCTTTTGAATATATTCATTCAGTTTGACTTGAGCTTGAGCGTAAACTAGAGTATCTTTGGGAATATTTCGGAGAAGTTTCACAGCACTATTAAAATCACCAATAGATGCTTTTTTATACGCTTTCTGTAAAAAATATGCTGCTCTGATCTGCCGCTTTCGACTGTATTCGGCCAACTTGTCTTGAATTAAAGCACCTGCGGAACTTTCTTGAGGAATTTGACGCAGATAATTTAAGGCAGCAGAAAAGTCTTTTTTCCTAGCTCTTTCGTAAGCTTTTAGTAATAAATTTTCCGTCTGGGCTTCAATGTTGACGTATGCTTGCTGAACTAATTTATTTGTTTTAGATTGCCAATACAAAATATCTGGAACTTTAGCCGATGCCTGAAGAACATCCGACCATCTGCTCTCATTAAAAGCTGTTTCAGCTATTTGATATTCCTGTGCGGCTACTTGCCATTGCTGTTGCCATTCTCCCATTGTGGCTTGAGCTTCTGGATAAACATTGCTGTGAGAGGGAATTGATTTAACCAGTGCGATCGCTTCTTGCAAATCCCCTGCTTGATATTCTTTTTTTGCTTGATATAAAGCGTCTGTTTCTGAGTACGCGGGTGAAGTATTAATTAAGGAATATACACCAAATCCCATCAATAAAGAGTTAGCCGCCAGCCCTACTTTCATTCCTGTTAATAACGTCGATGATTTCCTATATGTAGGATTTTCAGAATTATCATCTTCAATCGCCGCTTCTATAGGAAAGTAATCATCTACTTCTAATATTTCTGGTGGCTGAGTTTCCCAGATTATTTGTTTAAGTACTCGCAGTACCTCACCCGCAGACTGAAAGCGATCTTCGCAATCATAGCGGATCATTTGGCTGAGAACAGCAGCTAGATAATCGTTAACTGGTGTGTTTTGCGATCGCCAAAAAATTTCATTAGTATAAGGATCAGCCTTTAATTGTAGTGGTTCTAACCCAGTTAAAGCTTGGATGGCAATCATACCCAAAGCATAAATATCACTGTTGGGTTGTGTTTTACCAATAAATTGTTCTGGCGGTATATACCCCAATGAAGTGACGGGAATTCTATAAATTGGCAATTCCGCACCTATGCCAAAATCGATAGACTGGATTGAACCAAAGTCAATCAATACTAACTTACGTAGGGCTTCGCCATTACGTCTAATCAAGTTTTCTGGTTTAATATCGCAATGGATAATGCCTTGAGAGTGAACAAATTCCAGAATACCTAAGACATCTATCAAGAATTCTACAACTTTGCTTTCACTCCACAGACACCCCCACTCTTGATTGATGGGCAATTCCGCAGTCAGCGTATGTCCTTCAATCCACTCTTGCACTAAATAAAATCGCTCGTTTTCTTCAAAGCAGGCGATGAATTCTGGAATTTGGTGATGGCTTCCCAGCAGCTTGAGGGTTTGGGTTTCAGTCAGAAACAGTGACCTCAGCATCTCCAAGTAGCCGGATTCAGAACTGCTAACTTTTATCTGCTTAACAACGCATTTGGGATTATGTGGATAATCTACATCTATAGCAATGTATGTTTGTCCAAATACCCCTGCACTCAGGCTTTGGACAATTTCGTAACGCCCTTGTAGTAATTTACCGATTATGTGCTGGCTCATGACCTGGTTACTCAGTAAGTCCTTTTATTTAGTTTTTCTGACATTCCTTCGTGTTTCCGGAATCATTGAAGAATAGATTTCCAGAACATTAATACTAAAATACAAACTTGATTTCTTTCAGTATTTTTACTTAAAAAAATAGTATTTTAATTTATCAAAGGTTATTATAATTATTAAATATTAATATCACGATATTTTTTTATATAACTAATAAAAAATCTCAAACTTAAAAGCTATTTTTTGTCTTTTTGCAAGAGATTACACGTAATTTGAAGGGGAAAAATGGAGAAGCCATAAAAACTGTATAAAGTTTATATGTTTTTACTTACGATGGTATTCTATAGTATCATGTTACTAACAGCATTGTTTAATCTAATACATAATTTACAGTGCTAATACAACCCTAGTTCAATACTGAATTTTTCACTATGCTTAGTTACTCTGATTGTGGAGCAACTGTGTCCTTTGAAAATCAGTAATTGCACAGGAAAAATTTTTGTGATTTTCACTTAAACCGATTCAAATTTAGAGGGATATTCCATGAAAAACTGTTACAAATTGGCAATTACGGCTGCTATTGTTGGATTCGGATTAGGAACGCTGAACGTAGCGCAAGCAGCAACTGTTAGTTTGACTAGTTCAAATCAAGGTTGGTGGAGTACGGATAGGAGTAACCAGAATCAGAACGAAAACTATATAACTGGAAATCTCGGCATCGAAGGTTTTCGTAGCTTTTTTACATTCGATCTTGGTACTCTAGCTAGAGTCTCCACAGCAACTTTACAAGTTCAACGATATGAAGGTTCAGTAAATCCAACAACGACTCTAGGTTTTTTTGATGTTGAAACATCTGCTGATGTACTTAGTCAAAAAGTTAATAACCCAGATATCAATATTTATAACGATTTGGGAAGTGGGAAAAACTATGGAACCTTTAATGTCACCAACACTTTTGGCAATTCAGACGAAATCCTAAATTTTGTTCTCAACTCGGACGCTATTGCAGATATTAATGCTAGAAGCGGGAAATTTTTCTCAATTGGAGGTGCGCTTCTGGGTGTTCTTGAAACTGAAGACCAGGTTCAGGTTCTATTTGGAGCTAGTGGTGATTCGTCTGCGATACTTGTGGTTGATGCCGATTTAGTCCCTGTTCCAGAACCTGCCACTCTTAGCGGTATAACACTTGCTGGTATTACGGGTTGGTGGCTAAAGCGCAAAAGAAAAGCGTTCCAAGCTCTATAAACTAATCTAATTTGATGTCTGTCCAAAAAAGTATTTTTTCCTAAAAAAATGTTAATGCTCTTGCAAAAAAGCAAGAGCATTTTTGACACTAGCAGGACTCACGCAAACAAGGCATCACCGTGCCAAACCGGGTTAATTGTACTCTAAGGCTGAAAGTAAGATGAGGTAAGCCTTTCAAGAAGCGCTTTTTGGTGAAAAAACTATGATTATGCTGCTAGTTTTGATCGAGTTTGAACGAAAAATCGTCGTTTCAGGCACTTGAATTTGTCTTAGCGTACAAAAAACCTTTTTTGGCACGGTGATGCCAACAATAGCCGAAACCCTTATTTTTAATAGAGGCAATTTATGAATTGCCCCTACAGCGTGTGGTTTTACGTAAGTCCTAACTAATTTGTAAAAAAAGTTTATAGTTATTGAGATTTTTCTCTGCTTTCTTGTTCCTCTATAGCCTCGGATTTATCTTGTAAAGGTTTCACTACTCGCGCGATCGCTTCCTGAATAAAAGCTTTAATAAATTCATCTCGGCGATTAATTTGAAACTGTCGCTGCACAACTTCCGTCATTCCACCATCACCCCAATCTTGGTCATGACGAAAATATTCGATAAAACTTTTACCAGCAATTCGTGTTAAATAAGCTGCTGTCACGCCTTGAATCGCTCTACCAATAATAAAAGTAGCAACATTGAGCTGCAAAGCTGTAGATAATAATTGAATTGCTCCCTTGACAATGCCTAAACTAGCGATGGTTTTCGCTAAAGAAAGGGCTAACTCTCGTCCCCGTTCCATATTCAATTCACAGCCGTAAACTCTCCCAATTTCCACAACCATTTGAGCATTAACTGCGGCTGTTGCTAATAAATCTACGACTGGTATAGGCGTGACTGATACCACCCCAGCACCAATCCACTGAAACCGCTCCACGATTTTGTCAGCTTGACGGCGACGTTGGCCATCAATGAGTTTTCGCGCCTCGTCTCCCAATCGCAGAGATTGCAAAAGAATGTTATCCGCCACCAAGTCTTCACCCTCGGCGCGTAAAACAGTAGCTGTGCGCCGCAGCAAAGGAACAATATCTGGTTCCGGCTGGAAGGTTTCGCCAGTTTCTAGTTGTACAGATTGGGGATTAGCAGCGATCGCCACCACATCATTAGTAGCAATAAATCCCCGTACCCGTTGACGCAATCTAGCGAGGATAGCTTCTTTATCTTCATCTGTATATAAATCAGTTTTATTGAGAACTAAGAGCGATCGCTTACCAATTTCTGCCAACCCCCGCAACGGCTCATATTCTGAGCGACGTAAATCATTATCGACCACAAACAACAGTAAATCTGCTTCTGTTGCCAGTTCTCGCGCCATTTGTTCCCGTTCTGTCCCCGCCACACCCGCTTCTAAAATCCCCGGCGTATCTGTAATTAAAATCTTGCGTTCTAATCCCTTTAACCGCAGACAATAGGTTTCCCCAACTTGGGTTGTACCCATCGGTGCATCCACCTGACCAACCATCCGCCCCATAATCGCATTAACTAGGGAAGTTTTACCAGCACTTCCCGTACCAAATACCACTACTTGAATTTCACCCCGGGCTAAATTTGCCTCAATCTCCCGCGAGCGACTTAATAAAGCTTGGCGTGCTACCTCATCTTGAATTTGCCCTACCTGTTGCCGCACAGCCTGGAGAGTTGTAGAAGCAGCGTCAGATTTGCCAGCCGGAATTTGCGCCGCAGTCACTCGCTTAGGGTTGCGGCGCGATCGCTTTTCCCCAGCCCGAATCACCACTACATAATAGACAAAAGCAGCAACCAAAGCTCCTATAAGCACAATCAGCAGCAACAACAGCAGATTGCCTAGCAACGGCGAATAGGACAATTGCCAGTAAAGCCGTGATAGGGAATCAATTAGCCATAGGGCTAGCCCCAAAATGACGATCAGACCAACAATCAGCGTTATTATGCGTGACAGAGGCATGGCTGGGATAAATTAGTGGGTATTTAAGTAAGCAGATGCTTCTGATCTTAATAGTTTCAGTATTTTTTACCAGAGTAGTAAGAAGCAGCTTTTAATCAACGAGGCTAAAGTTTGAGCCTCTGAGGGTGGAAGTTGAGCCTCTGAGGGTGGAAGTTGAGCCTCTGAGGGTGGAAGTTGAGCCTCTGAGGGTGGAAGTTGAGCCTCTGAGGGTGGAAGTTGAGCCTCTGAAGGTGGAAGTTGAGCCTTTGAGGATGGAAGTTGAGCCTTTGAGGATGGAAGTTGAGCCTTTGAGGGTGGAAGTTGAGCCTTTGAGGGTGGAGGTTGAGCCTTTGAGGGTGAAACTTTAAGTTCTAACTTTTCACTACCCAATACTTCTAATCTTTATAGCTTCAGTATTTTTAACTAGGGTAGAAAAAAGCAACTTTTGATAGACTGAGAGCGCATTTTGGATCAAATTTGCTTTCACTCACTTGCGGCTAGATTCGTTGTTTTTGATGAAAAACCGCCGACTAAAAAAATTCAATAGCGAGTTATACCATGACTGCAACACCTGAATTAAGATACTTTAACTGGGTTCAACAAAGATTTCATCGGCTTAGTATTCGGCAAAAAATTTTTTTTGGGTATAGTCTGGCTTTGGGAATTGCAGTTTTGGGAACAACGGCAGGATTGATAATAGGCGATCGCTATTTCCAACAAGCTAGACAACAGAGGATACTGGCAGATGAGCAAGGAAGCTTGTTAAGTAGTTTGCAAGGAGAAATGTTGAAAATACAGACCCACCAGCAAGAAATACTGCCTTATTTGCAACAGCCACAAGCGTTGCAAAGGGGAATTTCTCATTTCAAAAGCGATTTGGCGGAAACTGAAACGTTGCTTTTTCAGATGGAGGAATTTAGTCAAACCAATTTGCAAGCAGATTTACAAACTTTGCTCACAAAGCATGACAGCACGATCACTGTATATTTTCAGCAACTTAGATCGCTAATTCAGCAAATTTTGCCATTAAGTTCACAGCCAGAGGGAGCACTAAAAGCGGAGCAATTAATCTTGCAATTTAGTCAAAGTCAGGATGCTCTGAAGTTTTATGAATTTGCCCATGAGTTAACCGAGTTTGCCAAAACAGTTCAAGAACGCCAAGAGGAGGCTGGTATAGCCCAAGAACGGGCTGCGTTAATCCAAGCTGAAATTATTATTGGTAGTATGCTGCTGTCAGTAGCGATCGCTGCCATGCTTGCTTTCTACACAAGTAGAATCATCGCTTATCCCATTAACGCGGTGACGAATATCGCTCAAAGAGTTACCCAAGAAGCCAATTTTGATTTGCAAGCGCCTGTAACTACAGAAGATGAAGTTGGTGCATTAGCTAGCTCCCTTAACCAGCTAATCCAACAGGTAAAGCGCCTTTTAGAAGAACAACAAGCCGAGGCTCAAGTCCGATTAATTGAAAGTGAGAAAATGTCTAGTTTGGGACGGATGCTGGCTGGTGTTGCCCATGAAATTAATAATCCTGTAAATTTTATCTCTGGTAATCTTATACACGCCAAAACCTATACTGACGACTTATTAAGACTACTAGAAACATACAAAGCCGAAGTTTCTCAGCCTTCCACTGCTCTGCAAACTTTAGTAGAAGAAATTGATTTGGAGTTTCTAGAAAAAGATTTGCCAAAACTCTTTAACTCAATGACAGTTGGCGCTGACCGCACACGAGAAATTGTCCGAAGTTTGAAAGATTTCTCTCGTTTAGATGAGGCGGAAATGCAATTAGTAGAGCTACACGCTTGTATAGATAGTACACTGTTGATTCTGAACGATCGCCTGAAAAATAGTATTAACCTTGTTCGCAAATATGGGGATATTCCACCGATTCCAGGCTACACAGGTTTACTTTATCAGGTATTTATGAATCTTCTTAGCAATGCCATTGATGCTTTAGAAGAAAAATCGACTGAGAATCCCGAATTTATCCCTGAAATCACTATTATCACAGAATGCTGGCAGAATGATTTGGTAGTGGTGCGAATTGCAGACAACGGCTCTGGTATATCACCAGAACATCAGCAGAAGATATTTGAAACCTTTTTCACCACCAAACCACGAGGCGTTGGTACAGGTTTGGGGCTAGCGATCGCATATCAGATTGTGGTAGAAAAACATCAAGGTAAGATTACTTGTCAGTCTGAGTTAAATCGAGGTACAGAATTTGCAATCGCTCTACCGATTTCTCACCCTTAAGATCCTAGCTTTTAAAAGTTAATTTTTTCATAATAGTCAGCAGCAAGTAAAAGGTGGCGTGTTTAAATCTTTTGGTAGACTTACGAAACGCCTATTCAAACACTTCAAGCCAATTTTCGCCAGCTTTTTGTGAACAAACGGAGAAACAAACTTATGGGACTTTTCGATCAAATTCTCGGTGCCGTCGCTAATCCTAATCAACAAGGTAGCTTAGGTCAACTAGGAAGTATTGTTAACACTGTACAGCAGATGAGCGATCAAAGTGGCGCAAACCCCTCTACCATCCAATCAGTTTTGTCAATTGTGGGTGGCCAAGTGCGTTCTGCTTTACAACAAAAGCAAGCCACAGATGGTAATGAAGCCGCACAAACTCTAGTAAATCAATATGCTGGTACTTCTTCCAACTCCCAAGCTGTCGATTCGCTGTTTTCTCCTGACATACAACAGCAGGTAGCTGAAGTTGCTGCCCAACGCACTGGGCTAGATGCTGGTATAGTTCAACAATTGCTGCCAGTAGCAGTACCTTTGGTACTTAAGTTTTTGCAATCAGGTGCCAATGCCCAAAATCCCCAAACTGGTGGTAATTCTGTACTCAATTCCTTCTTAGATGCTGACGGCGATGGTGATGTCGATATCGCTGATGCCATCCACATGGCTAGTCAACATATAAGACGGTAATAATTTTCTTCCCACTCTCTGATGATAAACCGCTCGTCCTAAGACATCGGCAATTAGGACTTGCTAGATATTTAGCTAAGACATAGGCTGAGAAGATAGTATATTTGCAAATATTAAGTCAGACAGTCTATGGCTAAAATTTTTGACTGTATTACTGAGGAACTGCAAGACTTTATTGCTGCCCAACAGCTTTTCTTTGTTGGCTCTGCACCCTTGAGTCCTACGGGTCATGTTAACCTCTCTCCTAAAGGTTTTGACTGCTTTCGTATCCTCTCCCCTAACCAAGTAGCTTACCTCGATCTCACAGGCAGTGGTAACGAAACCTCAGCCCACTTGCAAGAAAATGGGCGGATAACCTTCATGTTTTGCGCTTTTGCAGAACCCCCATGTATTCTACGTCTCTACGGTCAAGGAAACACAATTTTACCGAATTCTCCAGACTGGAACTCTCTGTATTCTCTGTTTTCGCCAATACCTGGGAATCGTCAAATTATCGTCGCTGATATCCAAAAAGTACAGACCTCCTGTGGTTTTGGCGTACCACTTTATGAATATCAAGGTCAGCGCCAGATATTAGTAAACTGGGCTAGTAAAAGAGGTGAAGAGGGAGTTCGAGAGTATCAACAACAGAAAAATCTCGTCAGCCTTGATGGTTTAGCAACTCCACTGAGTAAATTACTCTAAATTTGTTTGACACAAACGGACTTTTGAGCAGAAGTTATGGATTATTTTACTCGTTTACTGACACAGCAAGACGAGCTTTTTCTATGGCAAATGCTGTACGAGGCGGCGCACATGGCAGAAGAAGGTAATTTAACAATGCAAGATGCGATGAATCATCCTGATTTAGCAAAATATGTTAAAAATTGGGGACTTAAAGATGATATTGGTTTCATCGCTATTTTGAAAACTAATAATCAGCCAGTAGGAGCAGCATGGCTGCGTTTACTGATGGGTGAAAATAAAGGATATGGTTATCTTAATGATCAAACTCCTGAATTAGCAATAGCTATTCTTCCCCAATATAGAAATCAGGGCATAGGAACGCAGTTACTAACGCATTTGTTAGCAGTAGCCAAAACATTTTACCCATCAGTATCACTCAGCATCAGAGAGACTAATCCAGCTTTAGGTTTATATAAACGATTAGGTTTTGAAGTGGTTGCTGGAAGCGAAACAATTAACCGAGTTAGCGGAATCTCTTTCAAAATGAAAATTGATTTTTATTAGCTTGTAGGGTAGGCATTACAATGCATTGGTGTCAACTTAAGCCAAAATCCCTTTTAAATCTCGTTTCTAGCCTCTGGCTAGAAATGCTGCTCATCGCGGCTCTGCCGCAAGTCTTGAGGCGGAGCCTCCCGTTAGGCATTCCCAGTCGGAGACTGGGAACGAGACAATCTCTAAAAGCATTGTCTAGACTGGTTTTTACGTTAAGTTGACACCAATGCATTACAATGCCCACCCTACTGTTAAATCATCAAGCCAAATTCCAGGTTTTGCTAAAAAAGTCGAATAGATAAAGTGATAGGTCGCCAACCCAATAGGATTTCTATCAACCTCAGCTAAAAGAACGAAAGCAAGGGGCTTTTCTCCAAATAAATCCATTTCTAACTTTTTCGGAGTTGCTTCTACAGATTCAGGACAACCATCAAATTCAGCTTTCAAATAGATTAATTCCATAATGGCAGCAATGTCTCTCTTGTTGGCATCTCGAACTGAAATATTTGTACTAATCATCTTCTTTTTACTATTTCCTTAAAATTCGTATTTGGGAATAATTTCTGTTTCATTCTGTGCTGCCTTTATCCACTCTTGCATTGCTGGAAGTGCCAAAACTGCCTCAACATAATCTTTAGAAACAGTATCTAACTGCACATCATAGGTTATAAAGCGCAAGATAACTGGAGCAAAAAACGCATCAGCAATTGTGAAATTACCAAATAATAGATTACCGCCAGCCCCAAATTTTTGACGAGATTCTCGCCAGATGTTGGTAATATAGTCAATGTCTTGTTGTACACCGGATGCTAAACCTTTACCAGGATATTTCTTACGGCAGTTCATCGGCATATTCTGACGCAAATTTTGAAACCCTGAATGCATTTCCGCAGTAATGGAACGAGCTAATGCCCTTGCTGCCTTATCTTCTGGCCACCATTGCCTAGTCGGAAATGCTTCAGCTAGGTATTCACAAATAGCCAGAGAATCCCATACAGTTTGTGTATCGTGCAATAGTACAGGTACTTTTCCTGATGGTGAGTATTGCCGAGTTTTTAATAAATAGTCTGGGCAGTAAAGAGGAATCCGAATCTCATTGAATTCCAAACCAAATTGCTTCATCGCTAGCCAGGGACGAAGTGACCAAGATGAATAATTCTTATTACCAATTACCAAAGTGAGTTGCGTCATATTTCTAGTACCTATAAAGTTGTTCAATTTAGTTAAGGGACTTTCAACAAATAAATAAATGATCCAACGCTAAGGATGCATTCGCGTAGCGTCTCGTAGAGAAGAACGCAAAGGAAAAGAAGGAAGAGATAAATCAACTTTTAGGCAAGTCTTTTTTTAACTTCCTCAGCCAAATTTTCTAGTAAAACTTCTACTTGGTCGCCTGTTTTTAAATCTTTGAGTGAGGATTTTTGTGCGGCTGCTTCTTCAGAACCAATAATTACACAGAATTGAATTCCCTGTTTGTCTGCTAGCTGAAATTGTTTACCCAAGGGACGCTTATCAAAGCTAGTTATAACATTAATTCCTGTCTGACGCAGATGTTGAGAAACTTTTAAATAAGTGGGCATTAAATCATCTTGCATATTTACTACCATCACCTGGGCTGGTGTAGCAGCTAATGTATTAAGAATACCAGCTTTGAGCAACCGGCTAATTAAACGAGTTAAGCCTATAGAAATGCCGACACCTGGCATTTTTTCGCCCAAAAACACCCCAACTAATTCTTCATATCTGCCACCAGAACAAATACTACCTAATGCTTCATGTCCTAATAGAGTTGTTTCGTAAACTGTGCCAGTATAGTAATTAAGACCACGCGCAATAGATAAATCAATACAAAAACGATTTTCGGCAACTCCCAGATTGCGAACACCTGCAATTACTGTTTCTATTTCAGCAATTCCCAGGCTCAAGTGCTCGGTTTCTGGTAGATTTTGTGTAAGGTGCTTGAGTTTATCTAATATTTCATCAACCGAACCATCAATTTTAATAAAATCAATAACTTTCTGAGCTTGTTCTGCTAGAATACCCTCTTTTTCTAAATCCTGTTTTACCTTGGCTTCACCAATTTTTTCTAAGGTATCAACGATGCCAATACAAGATTTAATTTGATTTTCAGTAATTCCCACAGATTTAAAAAAACCTGTCAGAATTTTGCGATTATTGATGCGAATCAGAAAATCGCCAATATTAATTGCTTCAAATATCTCAGTGATAATTGCAGGCATTTGAGCATCATAGAGCAAGCTGAGTTCACGACGAGCGACTACATCGATATCGCACTGACGGAATTGACGAAAACGCCCATCTTTTGCCCGTTCTCCCCGAAAAACCATATCCATTTGGTAACGAGCAAAGGGAAAGGTCAATTCATTGAGATGACGAGCAATATACGCCGCTAGAGGAACTGTTTGGTCAAACTTTAAAGCTCTTGCTTCTGAACCAGTTTCACCTGACTTATCTCTCTCAGCTTGTCGATTTGGTGGCAGAATAGGATCAATTCCATAAATGATATTGTCGCCTTGGTTGCCTTTAGCTTGGAGTACTTCTAAACGTTCTACCGCAGGTGTTTCAATAGGTGTAAATCCATAGCTTTCAAAAACTCTACGGATGATATCTAGCAAATATAATTCTAAACGCTTTTCGCTAGGCAAAAATTCTGGGAAACCGCTAGGAGTAGAAAAGTTTATTTTGTCACCTTTGGCCATGCGTGTACCTTACCAAGTTGAACTTGTTTGGCGTTGCTAAATGAAGCTAATTCATCTTTTGACTCAGCAACGCCGATTGTTTTATCTTAGCCGTTGTTCTTGAATTAAGGTGCGTTGAAAGATTTGATTGTTTTTAAACCAATGCCAAGTGCGGGCACGATTGTTACTGTCTGGACTAATGTAGATCATTTCATATAAGCTCATTTCTGGGTTTGTCTTGTAAGCAAACCACAAAATCACGACAGAATCATCAACTTCCCAAGCTTTACCTTGAATGCGATCGCTGTCAAACCATAGCTTATTATCTTTATAGATTCCGGGAAACTCATACTCTTCTTTTTTACCATCAGACCACTTGTAACGATTTATTTGGTAGTAGGGATAAAGTCCATTTTCTGGGAATTGACAAGTTAAGTAAGACTCATGGCTGTCAAGAATTTTTCCTGCTGTGTCAATTAATGTATAAGTTCCTACCCAATCACCCTCATGACGAGCCAGCACGGGCATTCCTTCTAGAATATTAGAAACCATGTTAAATCACCTTTTATTGTTCTAACATTTGAAAAAATCGGGTAAAGTAATCTGGAAAGGTTTTCGCTGTACAACCGGGGTCTTTAATTACAATCCCCGGAACTTTTAAGCCAGTGACAGAAAAGGCCATTGCCATGCGATGATCATGATAAGTTTCGATCGCAGCTGGAGTAATGGGGCCAGGCTCAATCTTGAGTCTATCGGCAAATTCTTCAACCTGGACTCCTAAGCGCCGCAACTCGGTAACAACCGCGTGAATACGGTCGGTTTCTTTATAGCGAATATGTTCCACATTGCGAATGGTAACAGGTGAACTGGCAAAGGGGGCGATCGCTCCTAAAGTTTGTACCAAATCTGACATATCGTTCATATCAATATCGATACCCAGCAATTGCTCTGGCCCTGTTACTTCGGTGTAATCATCGGATTCATGAATTTGGCAACCCATCTGTTCTAAGACATCGAGCCAAAGAATATCACCTTGACAGGATTGTTTGGTCAAATGCTTAACCCGCACCCGTCCACCAGTGACGGCGGCGGCGGCAAAAAAGTAAGAAGCATTTGACGCATCAGGTTCTATTGTGTAATGACGAGCCTGGTAACGCTGACCTGCTTTAATTTGAAATTGATTTTCACCGATTTCAATCACCTCTACGCCAAAATCTGCCATCAGGCGACAAGTCATTTTGATGTAAGACTGAGAAACCAGCGTACCCTCAACTTCAATAATTGTGTCTTGTTGAGCATAAGGCGCAATCATCAGTAATGCCGAAAGTTGCTGACTTGTTTGGTTGGCTTGCAAACGAAAATTTCCCCCAGAAAACTGCCCACCGTAGATGGTGTAAGGCATAAACCCAGGATTTCCCTCGAAGTTAACGGTTATTCCGCTTGTTTGCAGCACCGTCAGCAAATCACCCATCGGTCTTTCTCGCATCCGAGGAACACCGTCTAGGCGATATTCACCGTTACCCAATGCCACCAGCGCCGAGATAAACCTTGCTGCTGTACCTGCTAAACCCACAAATAAATCTGCTTGCTTCGCTGGAATTTCGCCTCCCCTTCCTGCCACTTGAATCTGAGCCAGATGAGGATTTAGAGTAATGGGAATGCCCAATTGCTCTAAACATTTAGCAAAATAATCGCTGTCGTCACTAAATAAGGCATTTTCTAAAATAGAGTTGCCTTGCGCCAAAGCAGCAACGAGTAACGCCCGATTGGTAATACTTTTAGAACCAGGAATCTCTACCGTGGCATCTATTGGGCGATTCAAAGGAGGGATTGCAATAGTATCCACTTAAAACCTCTATATAAGTGTTTAGCTACAATTCACTTATGTTCTCATATTTTGACACTCTCAGGTCTAAAGACACTGAGATTCTGCGGACAGAGTAAACTTAGGTAGCATCCAAAGTCTAACTCTCGCTGCGGTCGTCAAGACCCGCCTACCCAGTAAGCCTAAGTCTAGGCTTAGATTGCTGGCTACTTTTCGCAAAATATTCGCGCTGCCGTTCAAATCTGCATTTACAATTGAACCATTTGCTGACTGATACAGACCTCTTTTAATCCGCTTACCAGATGCTTTCCACCCAATAGGTTTTTGACCATATTTGGGTAGGGAGTCTCCATCTAGAAAGCTAGCTTTTGACGTGTAGGCTTCCTCGGTTTCAATAAATCTAATGCCGTGCAAATCACACAGTTGTTTCAATCGGTCTTTCAATTTACCCAAAGGCATTTGAACAAACTTCTGATTGTTCACTCTACCCATATTGGCATTAGACTTAAAACCCTCGTTCCACCCAAGTACTAAAGTACCAACGCCATATTTAAGGCAGTGGTCAATAATTAATCTTGCTGCTTTGTTAATCCCGTCCCGCATCTGGTGATTACGTTTACGGGTTACACGGTCTAACCAATTGTCCCAATAGCAAGATGGTTTACCCTCCTTACGTGTTGATACTTTCTTATTCCATAGCTGATTCATCGCCTTCATTGCACGGGCATCAATCAACAGGGAATTACCCAATGTATCAACACAAGCAGCTAAATTATCAGCAGTCCCAAGGTCAATAGACAACGCCTGATTTGTATCTAGATCGTGCTTTTGTTTGGCGACTTCGTAGGACATCTCAAGATAAAAAGCACCATTCTTAGGTAGAATCGTAAACTCTTTAACCTTTGAGTAGTCAATGTTTGACGGCATTGGCAGAAAGAACTCAGACACACCAAACCAACGCCTAACTGTCAACCCCAGAGAAAACCTAAGTTGTCCATTAACTAATGTTGGTTTTTGACCTCCTGAGTTTGGATAGGCGACTTTGAATAACTTTAACCCTTTTAGATAATTAGGTGGTTTCGGCCTGAAATGTAGTTCACCTTTTAAATACAAATCTCTCAATTCTTTGAAAGACTTGAACGCCTCTGTAACTGACATTAGAGTTTGTTGCATTGGCGTAGAAGGCAGAGATTGAGCAAGCATTGACTTTGCAATTGATGGCTCAAATGCTAAATCAAATTTGCCTGTCAACAGTTTATTTGTTTTAAAAAAAGTTTGTCGTGCAAAATAAATCCCTGTATTGTAAAGCTTGCCTGATTGCTCGCAGAGATATTCTAATAGCGCTTTCGTCTCATTCCTTGGGAACAACAAAACTTGTTGCACACCCATGCTTTTGTTAGGTTTTGCCACTATTTGCACCTACAAGATTAGTTGCTTTGCATATAGTAATTGATTATAGTAGATAAATTAATACATATCTACTAATCTAGGATGCTCACTCAGCAAGATTATAATACTCATAACCATGTCAAGTACTTGATTAACTATCATTTTGTGTTTATCCCTAAACGGCGAAAGAAAGTTTTAGTAGGTGAAGTGACAACTAAAATTAGACAGATATTTGCTGAATTAGCTATAGAGAAAAATTGGGATATTCTCGCTTTAGAAATAGCTCCTGACCACGTTCACTTGTTTGTTAGCGTCAAGCCTACAGATACTCCACATTTAGTAGTTAAGGCTTTTAAAGGACGCTCTAGCTATTTGCTGAGAAAAGAATTCCCTGCTCTTTTAAAACTTCCTTCATTATGGACAAGTAGTTATTTTGTGAGTACTGCTGGTAACATAAGCAGTGAGGCGGTTAGAAAGTATATTGAAGATCCTCACCATGCCTCAAATTAAGAAAAAAATACTACTGCGACTAAAGGAGCCACTGCGTTGCGCGGGTTAAGAGCGTTGTAGCAAGTGGCGTTCGCCCGTGCCGCTTCCCTCTCAGGTCTGAAGACGCTGAGTTTCCCGCATCCCGCGTATTCCTATGAGTGGGGAGTGGGGAAGGTTATATCGTCAAAATTGCGTTTCTGAGTGGATGTGAAGAGTTTCGCCTGTCTGTGGATGCTCAAAACGAAGTTCTCTAGCGTGCAGATGTAACCGACTTGCTTCTGCACAGCATCCATAAAAGCGATCGCCTAAAATAGTTACCCCAAGTCCTCGCGCATCAGCTGCATGAACCCTTAATTGATGAGTGCGTCCTGTTAGCGGTATAAATTCTATGCGGGTGTAGTCTCCTCCTTCTCTCGCCATTACCCGGAAGTGTGTCAAGCTGGGTTTACCGCGCTGCCAATCAACTTTTTGCTCAGGGCGATTTTGCGGATCTCCCCACAATGGCAGATCAATTGTACCTTGGTCAACTGTCGCAGCCCCGCCAAGTATGGCTTCATAAACCTTGTGAATCTGCCGTTGCTGAAACTGTTGGCTGAGTTGTCGATGGGTTTGGCGATCGCGTGCCAATAACAAAATACCAGAAGTTTCCTGATCCAGGCGATGCACAGATGCAAGCGCCATGCCATCGGGTAACAGATGACGTAAGCGACTCAAAACACTATCTTGGCGATCGCGGTAACGGCCAGGCACCGAAAGCAGCCCAGCAGGTTTGTTTACAGCAATCAGCCATTCATCTTGATAAAGAATGGGGATCTCTTCCTTGGAAAAATCTTTATTAATGATTGAAATAGGTTTCAACCCTGAGAGCAAAAACCCCATCAACGGCTGACATCGCTCGGCACAGGCTCCATAAAATTCTCCCGGTATTTTGTCCTGATTTATCGAAGACGCTCCCCACCAAAATTCTGCCATTGCCAGTGGTTTGAGGTTATGCGTTGCCGCATAATGGAGCAGTTTTGGGGCACAACAATCTCCAGTGCCAGTGGGCAAGCCTTCTGGCATCAATTGCTGCAACGATTGCGATCGCCCGGAAAAATTAGTCAGGCTGTAGCTAGCGTGCATCTGAGCTTGTAATTGACGAGATAATATTTTACGCTGTTGTTTCAGTTCGCTAATTCGCGCCTCTGTAGCTGTAATTAACTGCTGGAGGGGCTGTAATACTGCATTTTGCTGGCGTTTAAGTTGTCGTCGCTCAAGTCCCTGCTGACGGCTTTCTTCATCGAGTTGTTCAAGGGAAAGAGTTAGTGCTTCTCCAGTAAAAGTATTGCAGATTTGCTGACGTTTTTCCTGTCGTTGATGTTTGCAATGACGATGGCGATCGCTCATTTCTTGCAATTGCTGCTCAAACTCATGACATAAGGTTTCATACTGCTGGCGTTCGTTCAGTTGTTTCAAAGTAAGGAGTTCTTGCTTGATCGCGTCCAACTGTGCCAAAGTGCTGGCTTCCTCTAAAGCAACTCCGTCTCTTCCCGGAATTGGTGGTATCCAGCCTTCAACTACGCTGCAACCATTCAAAAGACCGGAGAAGGCTTTGAGTACCCGTTGTTCGCCATTGGATAGTTCAACTAATAATACTCCATACATCTTACCTTCACGAGAATAACAGTCATTGTTAGCAAGGTGTTGCATGAGTCCGTGGGCGATCGCTTCGGACATTGCATTGCGGGGTAATTTTAGGCGATGTCTACGACGGGCTGCGCCTACGCCCCTTTGAGGACAACACCCTTCATAGTAATAGCTGGGGGATGAATTTCTGATAGCATTGCAGTCTATGAAATCTGAAAGCGAATGCATAATTACCATAAAATATGACTTCTTCTTTCGCTATTATTAACGTAAGGTAACAATCGCTGCTGACTCATGAACTACCACGAAATTATCACAATCGAACCTGGCAAACGCAGTGGTAAACCATGCATTCGAGGAATGCGAATCATGGTATATGACATTTTGGAATATCTTGCTAGCGGCATGACAGAAGCAGAGATTTTGTCAGACTTTTCTGAACTCACTTCCGAAGATATCAAAGGTTGCATTGCCTTTGCCGCAGATTGTGAGAAAAAGTTATAAAAACACTCGTTGAAAACCCTTGAGTAACAGGCGCTATGCGCCGTATTACGTACTTTAGGCTGCGTGATGAAAACGGTTTGAGGTGTTTACGCTTTACTTCGCGTTCTGGTAAAATTGGTTTTAACAGGAACGGTAATCAACCTGTATAAAAACCTAAATGCCTAGCGGCTTTTCTGTTCCTTGACTCTTGTTGATATGGGGTTCTATTCCATAGTTCTAGTTCCTGCCCAGGAATAGGTAAAATCTTCTCTGCGAGACGCTTTGCGAACATGGGGACTAGGCGATCAGAATTTCAATCAAACAAATTTTGGAATCATCCAACTACCGAGGGGCACTCGGAAAGTTAACGCTTGAGGAGAGAACCACAAGGAGGCTTAGATACCGCAAGGGGTCTAATCTAAGTGGACTCGTTGAATCAAGAATCCCCGCACCTTCAGGTCGGGGAGTGTCAATTGTAGCATCCCTGTAAACTGATTTTAGACAAAAATCTTTCGTAACTCTTCAACCTCTAAAATTGTACAAATTTTGCGAAACCATTACACCACAATTAATCAGTTTGGGGACACCGAACAAGAAAGTATTCTGGTGTTGACTTGAGGATTAATTGCAAGTCTATGCACCAGATGACTCTCCAGTATTTAGCTAGGAGGACTCGATAAATCGCTCTCCGGTGGCTTGTCTTGTTCTGGTATAATCTGGTTTTCAAATGATTCTGGGGACGTAGAGCCAATCGGCTCGGTTGGCATACCATGATGCTCTTGCCCTCTAAGTCCAAGATATGTGGCGGCACTGATTCCTTGTAGTGTCAGAAGTGTATCATCAAATTCCGGCATCGCCAGATTTTTAATCACCTCCCAAACAAAGAAGAGTCCGATCGCAGATGTCCAGATGAATGTTTGAAACCTTTGAAAATTGACTCCATTAATATCCGACAATATATCGTTCAAGAAACCTTGAGAAATCCGTTTACTACCTTTTTTGTTTTTCTCATTACCATGCCCATCAATTAACGAAGTACCAAATGCCGTTACAGAATTAATTCCTAGTAAAATTAGTGATTGTCCAGTCAAAACATTGGTGTAATCTCCTGTCATACCGTAGATCATTAGGTAAGCAGCAAAAATTAGAAATGTCCAGAAAGCAAGTTGAGATATTGATAGGCTGAATGGATTTCTATTCAATTCTTTTGAACCAAGAAAAATCCGAGCAATTTGCCATTGGCGTTTTTCTCGTTTAATACCAATCTCTTTTGGTATCAACATTTCCTCACCACCGATTACTTCTTTTCTAGAGTAAACCCCTTCTATTCCAGGGCTACGTAGACTGTCTCGACCATACCTAATAAATATCAAGACAATAGCTATAACTAAAAGAAAGCACAGCCAAAATCGCCACGAAAATAGAACTATTTTTAATTGAGGAGGTGACAGAGGATCGCTTACCGGAATCGCTAATTTACCAGGACAGCCTACCCCAACTATCGTATTAATACTGGGTTTGATTGTTCCACCAAGCAACGCATTCCATGCAGTTTCAGACGAGTCGGTACGTTCAAGTCGAAAGGCTAACCAATTATTATCAAGAATTTGCTTTTGATTTTCACCCTGAACCATGACGCTGATTGGTTCTGCGTGGACATCCTGTAGCTGATAGCCATTCAGGTACAACACTAATTGGCGAGGATCAAATGAACTACCTTGAGGCGTTGCACTTGTGGCTGCTGTTGATAATTCTTCAACTCTCACCCTGATGCGATCGCCCATTTTAACTTGGTTACGACCATTGTCGGCAATGGCTTGTTGAGTTTTGAGAGTAGGAGGCACTGAACAAATTCGAGGCGATGCAAAATTCACAAAAGGGACATCTGAAGTATCTTGAGCGATCGCAGCAAAGTTGATAGAAACAACCAACAGAAACACTAACAGAAAAATAGCAGTAAATTTTTTACCATTTTTATACATCGAACGGAATTCCTAAGTGATTACTATGTCGGTAGTTCTACCATACTTGAGTAATTCCGTATATTAAAAAACTTGTCTGAAAAAGAGAAAAGTTATTCAATTCTGGCGCGGAGTGCGGGAGATGGAAAGAAAGTTGCAAATCCAGCCTGCCGCTCATTTAAAGGTTCTGGGGCATCGTTCCAAAGGCTCTCATAATAAAAGAAGGTTACGCCTAGACCGCGTTCTTGGGTAGCCCGCACCTGAGACTTAATTTGCTGCATGGAAACTGGATTATTTCGTAACCCTGTCATAATGCCAATTCCAGTTGGAATTATTTGTTGCGCTTCTCGAATTTCTGGGCGGGAAATATTTGCCACAAAACTTTGCAAATTCGGACGATAAATTTGCACAATTAACTCGTCCACAACATTTTGTCGCATCCAACTCAGCCAGTCTTGTAACTGAAACTTGTAAGCAAAATCATAATAATTAGGAGCAACGGAGAAAATCACCTGGGGCTTTCTCTGCTTCACCGCTTGGTTAAGTTGTACCATGAACGCCGTAAGTTTATCTGCCCGCCACTTTACCCATGCCGCATCTTGGGGATTCTTTGGGGGAGGATTATTAGTTTCTTGAGTGTACAAGGCAACTGTATATTGATCATAGCCAAATTCATAGGGCAAACTCATGTGATCGTCAAACTGAATACCGTCGGCATCATATTGGGTGACAGTTTCCAGCACGAGATTGGTAATGAACCGTTGCACTTCTGGATGGAAGGGATTGAGCCACATAACCTCACCCCCTGCACCGATGGAAGTTTGACTACCATCCCGCTTTTGTGTAAACCAATCTGGATAATTTAGTGCCAGTTCTGACGTTGGGGGAGCCATGAACCCAAACTCAAACCAAGGAATTACCAGCAGTCCTTTGCGATGGGCTTGGGTAATGAGGTCTGCAAGAATATCATGCCCATCTAAACCTCTGTAGACAAAAGGTTGAATACCTGCACGTTGTGCCAAAGCACTGGGATACATTACATAGCCAGAATTCCAAACCACAGGATAAATTGTATTGAAGTTCAACCGTTGTAATTGACTCACAGCATCCTGGACTTTGGCGCGATTCTTGAGGATGTCAAAATCATTATTAGTCATCCAAACCCCGCGAATTTCCTGACGGGGTAACTGTGCGATCGCGCTAGGAGTAAAGCTGTCCACCAGCAATACAGTAATAAACGATATTAAAATAAGAAGCGGAAAAAAAGACTTGAGCAATTGCCGCCAACTTGAAACAAGAAAAAGTGATTTCATAGATTTAAATGATGCATTAACTACCCACACACGCCATTGTTCGCTTTTATGATTGAATCTACTAACCATATAGTCTACAAGTATTTATGCTTATTGCAAGAGTGATGAATTGGTAGTTATTCGTTCCCTGCTTATGGAACTTTTGCACCAGAAAAACTAAAACAGACTTAGCAGAGTTATAAGATGCTTGACGTAGTTATTAGTCATTAGTGTCCAATAGACTTTGGTATTGGGAATGAGGCTTTGGGCATTGGTTATACTCCATCTCCCTTTTGGACTTCCAAAAAATAAAATCACCAGGATATGGGAATGATAATGATTTATGCAGAAAGTTGAGCTAAGAACTTAATGTACAACTTTGATAAATATGAGTTAAACTAATGACTAAAGTAAAAACACTTTGGGAGATTTAATCTATTACATTGAATCTCCCATTTTATTTTAATAACTGATCTCTAACTTTTTTTAGCTAATTATATTAGCAATACTATTATAAGCACAGAATTTGAAAAAAATTTATGGCGCGGCGAAGTTGTGATTTATTATGATAACTAATGTTCAATTTGTTTATTTAAACTTAATTCTGAAACATAAGTTTTTTCTATAATTATTATAGATTTATTTAAATTATCTTTAATATACTCAAGTAGACTTTGAGCAACATACTCTGCAAGCTTGACTGGAACAGCGTTTCCGATCATTTGTTCCAAGTCTGTTTTTGTCCCCCCAAAAATAAATGTTTCAGGAAAAGTCTGCAAATAGCTTCTTTCAATTGTAGTCAAAGGGCGCAATTTTTCTGTAACGCCGACTGGATCTTTAGGGTGTTTATTATAAGTTTTAGGAATAGGACGATTAACTCCTCTTACTGTTGGGCTGGGTTCATCAATACTAAAAATTCCTCTTCTTTGGTAACTTCTTGGATGTCTGTAGTAATATTGAATTTCTAATTTATTTTCCAGATAATCTCTAACAGTCATTGGTTTATCTGCTAACCTTTTTTTCAGGTAAGGTTCTAGACTTTCGTCTTTTCCTTGTAACTCTCCCAAGCAAAAAAACCTTTTTCGCTTTTGAGGTACACCACACAGACTAGCATCCAAAATTATTTCACTTAAACCATATCCAGCAGCTTTCAAGATTTGTCTAGTCTCTTTATATTTATTGCTTTTACGAAATAGTTCTACGTTCTCTATCACAAACCACTGAGGAAGAACACTTGTAACTATCTCAGAAAATACAATACTTAAATCCCCTCTTCCTAAATCTTCATCACGTTTGCCGGCACTAGAAAAGTCTTGGCACGGGGGGCCACCAATAATAATGTTAGGACGCATTTCTCTAAAAATTTGATAATTTCTTCTCAAATTACTAAGATCGTAATCAAAAATTTCATGGCTAAAGTTTTTTTGATAAACATCTATAGCTGGTTTCCAATTATCAAATGCTGCTACAATATTAAATCCAGCATTTTGAAAGCCTAAAGATAACCCTCCACAACCTGCAAAAAGGTCTAAAACTGTAAGTGAAGAGCTTTTTATTTCATCTTCAGATTTTTTTTTCATACCTCTATATATTTTTAAACTTTTCATCAAATATCTCTGGATTACTTAGAATAATACGATCAAATCTTTTCTCAGGACTTAAGTAATTTTAAGTGATTTTGCAGCGACACTAAATTATGTATATATTATCTTTCATCAACTAAATGATTATTATTTTAATACTTAAAGAGGATGTTTTAAATAATACTTTTAAAATTACTAAGCTATTTCACACCCTACCTGTGTAACAATAGAAAACTGTAATAAAAAAAATATTGTTAAGGTAATTTAGTGAGTCCAACTGCTCAATCCACGGCAAATACGCGTCGCGTGGTATTTCCTTTTACGGCAATTGTGGGACAGGAAGAAATGAAACTGGCGCTGCTATTGAACGTGATTGATCCCAAAATTGGTGGTGTAATGATCATGGGCGATCGCGGCACCGGGAAATCCACAACTATCCGGGCACTGGCGGATCTACTGCCAGAAATCTCCGTGGTTGCCAATGACCCTTTCAGTAGTGATCCTAGCGACCCCGATTTGATGAGCGATGAAGTCCGCCAACTATTAGAACAAGGGGCAGAAATTCCTGTTGCTCAGAAAAAAGTCCAAATGGTAGACCTGCCACTAGGAGCCACAGAAGACCGAGTTTGCGGCACAATCGACATCGAAAAAGCTTTATCTGAAGGTGTCAAAGCTTTTGAACCGGGACTGCTGGCAAAAGCTAACCGGGGCATTCTCTACGTGGATGAAGTCAACTTACTTGATGACCACCTTGTAGATGTGCTACTCGATTCTGCTGCTAGTGGATGGAACACTGTAGAACGAGAAGGTATTTCTATCCGTCACCCAGCGCGTTTTGTTCTTGTAGGTTCTGGAAACCCAGAAGAAGGAGAATTGCGTCCCCAACTGCTCGATCGCTTTGGGATGCACGCAGAAATTCACACAGTAAAAGAACCGATCTTGCGGGTGCAAATTGTGGAACAACGGGCGAATTTTGACCAAAATCCGCCAGTATTTCTCGAAAATTACAAAACCCAGCAAGAAGCATTGCAAGAGCAAATTGTCAATGCTCAACAGCTTTTGCCAGAAGTGAAAATTGACTATGATCTGCGGGTGAAAATTTCTGAAGTCTGCTCAGAACTGGATGTAGATGGTTTGCGTGGTGACATTGTTAGTAACCGCGCCGCCAAAGCCTTAACAGCGTATGAAGGACGCACTGAAGTTACAGTTGATGATATCCATCGCGTGATTACGCTATGCTTGCGTCACAGACTGCGGAAAGACCCCTTAGAATCGATTGATTCTGGCTACAAAGTTGCCAAAGCTTTTAGTCGCGTCTTTGGCGTCGAACTACCAGAAGATGCTAATACACAAAAAAACGGCACAAGTCAAAAATTAGGGGCTAGGGGTTAATTAATTTTGGATTTTAGATTTTGGATTTTGAATTGAAGAAAAAATCCAAAATCGGCAGAGTATAACTCAGCACTCTTTACTCAACACTGACTATGAGATTTTGGTCTTTTTGGTTTAACAGCTTTGTTCTATCTAGCCAATACAACCCGCCCCGGTTTGTAGAATTATTGATGCTCTTATTAGCGATCGCTATGCTGGCAATAGCCAGTATTTTACCCGATAGACCGTACTTCATCTTAGGCTTGAGCTTAGTAGTTGGGGCATCTATTTCCATCTTAGTGCGGGAAGCGATCGCCCCCTCACCTCAAACGCGAATTACCCAACTAACAGCATCTCTATTACTCATCATCAGCCTCTATGGCTTTGCTGACTTAATAATATACACTTTCTAAAATTAGTTATGAGTGCTGAATTATGATTTATTAACTCCTAACTCATGTACAGACGCGATTAATCGCGTCTCTCCTTTTGCATTTACCAATTCTGCATTTCCACCAATTCCATACACAACTCATTAATTTGCTCCAAATCAGGTTTGTGAGGTAGGGCAGATTGTTCGTAAACAATTTCCATTTCGGCAACCAAATCTTCTGCCATTTTCATCACCTGCTCATAAGAATACTCACCCTTTAAAATGGCTTTTAAATCCTCAAAATCGCCAGCTATTCGTCTATCTACAATCACTTCACCTCGCCGCAATATTTCTACTCCACTGCGTAACAATCTAATGCAGTGCATCCCATGTTTGAGGTCAAAACCCGACTTTCTTTCCATTTCTGCCCTAGCCGGATTTCTATTCTCCTGCCAAGATAAGTAAGCCTTCCATTCTCTTAAAGCTATTTGATAACTTTGACTTTTCTGAAGTAGGCGGATAAAATCTTTACGGCTATTGCTTAACTTTTGGGTATATTCCAAAGTTTCATCGGGTAAAGTATATTGTTTTAACACTCCTTTAAAATCAATATCTGCCGTCAGCAATTGGTATAATTGTTCAGCTTCTTCCAAAAACTCAATCCGTCCTCTGATTAAGTTATAAAGATACTCCAAGAAAGCATTTAGTTCATCTTTGCTGAGGGGTGCTTCGTCTTCTATGGCGAAATCAGATGGTATTGGTTTTTTTTGCGGTGGCTTCAACAACCATTTACGATGAGTTTCCATCTTTTTGATTTGGGCAAAGGCATAACCAGTGTAAGTATGTTTTACCTTCTTACTCAGAAATAGCTGTTTATGATTAATTAAATGTTGTCCTACTGCGCTTAAAAAAGGATAGTTATTTAACCAAAGCAATTCTAAAACATTGGGATTCGCGCCCGCTAATAACTGGAGGATTTTTCTTAATTCATATATAACTGTGTCTTTGTTACTATCCAGGAATGGAAATATTCCTAGTTCATCCCAACCAGCATCTTTTTGTTCTATACGATCAAATCCCAAATAGTACCTTTTGGGTGCAATAAACACTCCCCGATAATCAAAGTCTGAATCAGGGCGATTTAAACCATAGCCGTGGCTACCTGCCAAACCAATTAAAATAGTTCTTTGTTCAACTTCTATTCTTTGCATATCACCCAATTAAAATATAGCCATCCTAACTCATAAGTTAAACAGGTAGGGATATGGGAAGCAGAGTTGCTTAGTTTAACAGAAATGCCCCTAAAGGAGATAATGCAACGGTATCCCCTTGAAGAGCAAAACTTGTCAATTCAGTTGTTCCTATACTTTCGGTTTCCTAGAACAGAAATTATCTAGGATTAAGGTGGCGTCTAGTCCCCCATCCTGGATTGACAATGGCGGCTAAATCTTCTTCAGACAATTTGCTGATTTCACTGTCCAGTTCTTCGGCAGTAAAGTAATAGCCACGCTCTTGAGCAATCTGGATGAAGGTATTTGGATCAGCTGTTGCTTTGAGTCTTTGCTGTAATGCTTGGTCTTGTTTTACAGCTTGAAAAAGTCGAGTAGCATTTTGCTGTGTCATGACAGTCTATCTCCTATTTTACATATCAGGTTTGAATGTAGTAATTTGACTGCTGTGGATTCACTAAATTCTGTGAAAACTTTTACATCAAGCGCGTAAATCTAATTTTAAAACAAAGAATAAAAATGTGTGGATTTTGACAAGAAAATATAAGTTTTAGTCTAAATATTTCTGCTAGTTTGTAAAAGTCATTCCTAAGATAGAAGCAGTATTTAATTAAAAAGTATTGATTCTGAATTCTAAATGCACTTTACATTTTTTGGATGGGTGATCGACCTTGGCAAAATAAAAGCTTGACTTAACACCTGTTAATAAAATACAATTTTAGATTGTCTGTCTAATTCCTGCTCGGATCAGGTAGACATATTGCAAAAGCTGGCAAAAGCGTCTCCACAGGAGATAAAAACCAGCTACCTGTACGGCAACCTCAAGGACAATTCCATGACCTACGCAATTATTGAAACTGGCGGCAAACAAATACGAGTAGAGCCAGGACGGTTTTATGACATTGAACTGCTTACGACCGAACCAGATGAAAAAGTTACAATAGATTCCGTATTACTCGTGCAGCACGACGGCGAAGTCACCATAGGACAGCCACTAGTGACAAATGCGACTGTAGAAGGGACTGTAATGCGACATTTTAGGGGTCGTAAAGTCCTGGTATACAAAATGAAGCCGAAAAAGAAAACTCGTAAAAAGCGGGGGCATCGTCAGGAAATTACCAGACTTATGATTGACTCCATCACCCTTAATGGTGCAGTGTTTGCTGCCCAAGGAGCAACAGAGCAAGAAGTTCCCGTTGCAGATGAGACTCCTGCCGAAGAATTTGAAATCGCTGTTGAATAATAAAGAAGTAGATACAAGATAAATAGAGGAAATCATGGCTCACAAGAAAGGAACAGGTAGTACACGCAACGGTCGTGATTCTAACGCCCAACGTCTGGGTGTTAAGCGTTATGGCGGTCAAGCTGTGCGTGCAGGAAACATTCTCGTGCGTCAGCGCGGCACCAAATTTCACCCTGGTAACAACGTCGGTATTGGTAGCGATGACACACTATTTGCCTTAATCGACGGTGTTGTAACGTTTGAGAGAAAGGGCAAAACCCGTAAAAAAGTTAGTGTTTACTTACCCGTAGTCGCTGCTGAGGCAGTAGCAAGTTAGAGTACTAGGGTGAGTACTGTTACTCACCCTATTCGTTAGTAACGAGAGGGATATAACGGTTGACAGTGATTAGTTTAAATTCCCAAGCTTTTTTATTTTTAAATCAATGTCGTCAAATTGAAACACAGGTAAAAGAAAATAGTTCTATTGATTTTTCTAATCATAAACAATAAAGTTGGATGAAAGAATACTTTAAATAATCTTCGTCTAATCCTCCAACCACTCCTACTATTTTGGTTGATTTATCCCTGGATAAAGATTTTCTCTAATTCCGATTTATTGATTGGATTCAATCATTTAATTAGTGCAATCAATTTAAACCCTTTTATCCTTGCTGCTATGAATGCGGCTGTTTTATTCATACTGCCTTAAGTGAATAAGAGAGATAATGGCGCTCTTTTTGAGCAAGACTAGCTGGCGTGTGTGCATTAGAACTTCGCTCTCTCGCTGAGTTCTAAATATTACTTTTATCACCAAGGATATATTTATAAAAGCTGCTCGACTATCTTTAACTTAACTTTTCCACTTTACTGAAACCTGTTTATTTATATTGATAGTAAATGGATAGCAGCAACGGAAGTATCCTGGTGGAATTGTTTTATTTGTTTCATGAACTCTAACATCAAAACGCAATTCTCTCAAGTCACGAACAACTTCAGCTAAATCAAAGCTTTCGTCTGAAGCGTAGATATTTTTTAACAATTCTTCTGGCAGTACTTTTTTTGTAGATTCAAATTTGCTGAATTCTTTAATAAACCGTATCAGAAAAGAAGATGTTTTATTAAAAACATCCAAATTAAGCGTGAAAGTTGGATGAGGCTCTGTAAAATGTCCATAAACATCCATCATGGTTTTATATCCTGAACTCCGACTTAAACAATCTTCAATTGCATCCCAAGCTATCGGTATATCTTTATCTGAGTCTGATAGTAGTGTACAGATAATCTTTTTTAGACCATCACCAATTGGATGATCAAATTTAACTTGATATTGTAATAAAGGCGGATTTATAAAACTTTCGTTTTGGTAATGTGAGACAGAAATTGAGCATATTTCTCCAGCACGTTGAAAGTGGAATTTATAGATATTTCCAGTTTGGATAAGAGCAAGTTGCGTTATCTTAATCCTAGATTTTGGAGATAAGTAGTGGAACAAAATACTATCATCATAATTAACTAAATTGCACAAAACTTGTTTTTTATTTACTGAGTAAGATTCAGATGGAGAGTCTAACAAGTTCAAGTGGAGATATTCAGTATTATTCAAGCGCTTAACTCTTGTGGATTTAGCTCGCTGCGACTTGCGAGCATCAAAAGATAATTGCTCTTCTTCCTCAAGTAAATCCATATCTAAATCACTTGCAAATAATTGTTGTAAAACAGCCATTGCTAGTTTTTCTGCAAACTTAGGCGGAACAGAATTACCTATCTGCTTAAGAATTGTGTTTAGACTCCCAGCAAATTCATAATCATCTGGAAAGGTTTGTAAACGTTTGAATTCCTGTAAAGTAAACTTGCGATTTTTCCAGTGAAAAGGGCCTGAATATGCACCAATTTGTGCTACGATTGTCCTCACTGGTTTATCTGGATCAGCCTTATACAGAAAATCAGAGAATCTTGAACGCCAAGCAAAGATTGGGTTTGGATATCCCATTTCTTTAGTAAAGTAGTGATAATTCATGCCAGGAAGCACTTCCGTTAAAAGTTTTCCATATTTACCTGAATATTGGTGTTCCGTTTCGGAGGGATCTTGTAGATCAACTATTGCTTCTAACGCACTAATATGAGAATGATTATTAGGTGAGTCTGAACCATATATTGGTCTAGGAAACTTGAATTTACCATCCTGCATACCAACCAAAATTAAGCGTTCTCTGTGTTGGGGAACTCCATAATCTGCACAATCAAGAACACGATAGTAAAGTTTGTATCCAATATTTTCAAAGGCATTGATTATAACTTGCCAATCTTTTCCTTTATTAGCACTTAAGATTCCCCTAACATTTTCAAATAGAAATCCCTTCGGTTTGTAATACTTAAGTAGGCGACAATAATGCTCAAATAAACTTCCTCTTTCATCTTGAATTCCACCTATACCTCCTGCACGTCTTCCAATAGCTGAGAAACTTTGGCAGGGTGGGCTACCAATGATAAAATCAACTTTATTAAGAGAAATTTCACTCGGTTGTAAATATCGAATATCCCGGTGTAAAACTTGGCAATTATGTTTTGAATATCGACCTAAATTTAATTCTAGAGTTTTACAAAATATTTCTTCTTTTTCAACACAAGCTGCTATTTTAAACCCAGCTTTTTGAAAGCCAATATCAAGTCCGCCTGCTCCTGAAAAAAGAGATAGTGTTATTGGTTGATACATTTTAGTTAGTATTTCATAATCTAATTATATTTATGAGATAGTTTTAAATAATCAAGTATTATACTATGAAGAAGATGCATAGGATTTTTCTCCCTATTGACTCAAGGCAAATTAACATTTAGCAATCAAACTGAAGTAATAGGGGCAAGTATATAATGAGGCAAAACCTATGAACAAATATAAAGAAATCTTACGTGTCGTTCTTGCTATATCCATCATTGTGGTTGGAGTGACACACTTTCTGACTCCAGAACCATTTGTCAAAATTGTGCCACCACAACTTCCTTATCCTTTAGAATTAGTTTATCTGAGTGGCTTTTATGAAATTTTGGGGGGTATCGGATTATTAGTGCCACCTGTAAGTCAAGCTGCTGCTTGGGGACTTATTGCTCTTTTTATTGCGGTTTTCCCTGCCAATATCAACATGGCGGTTAATCATATTAAGCTAGAAAATATACCAGACTCTCCTTGGATACACGTAGTCAGACTTCCCTTTCAAGCTGTTTTAATTGCTTGGGCTTGGTGGTACACGAAATCTTCGGATTGGGAAAAACAAGCTTCTATCATTCCCAAGTCAATCATTTCCAGATAACTAGAAGACGCGATTTATCGCATCTCTACAGTGAGGGCTTTGAACTTATCTGAACTGTATTTATCTATATTCAACTATGCGCGTTGCAACTTTGTTTGGGATAACACTTTCGTTAGCAATAGGCATTGGCGGAGTTGCCATTCCGGTGACTCAAGCAGTGCAACTTAGAGATGGCACAGTCTACTTTGTTCAACCGCCGAAACTCGTCAGCGCGACGACTACTTACGAAAATGTGAATGTTTGGGGCGCAATTTACTATTTCACTATCAACGTGCCGGAAAATGCTGGAGAATCCCTCCAGAAGGTAACAATTACTCAGAAAGAGGGAGCAGAAAACATCCGCTACGATCTTAATGATACCCGCGCTTTTGTGGGAACACGCGATCGCCAAGAATTCCGGCTGACACTAGGCGCAGTCACAAGCGATCGCAAAACACAGACGGTTACTGTAAACTTTGAACCGCCTTTAACTCCAGGACAGACAGTTACAATTGCCCTCCGTCCCCTGAGTAATCCCAGCATTTCTGGTGTTTACTTACTAGGTGTCACAGCGTTCCCGGTGGGTGAGAAATCCCACGGGCAATTTCTTGGCTTTGGACGGTTGCAGTTCTACAGCAATAGCAGCTGGTGATTTCCATAGGAGCATTACTAATTCGTAATTCGTAATCATCTGATTAGAGCTTGTTACATATCTTGCTTGTATTCTTCTAACAATTGCGGGATGTGATCATACCCATCCATACCGATAACTGCAATCATTTTAGAGCGATGTTGCTGTAATAAGTTATGAAAAGCTTCTGCCCCTATTTGTCCCTGTAAAATTGTCAGTAACCCTGCTGGTTGTCGCCATTCACGAGAAGCAATTTGCTCTAAAAGATACATTCCCAAGCAGCCAGTGTAAATAGTTTTTTCAGAATTTTGTAGATGATAATAAGCTTCTGCCAAATAAGCTAAGTTTCGCCCTTGGAGATACAAATCACCGGAAACTTGTGCTGTTTTAAAACCATCTTCGAGATATTTAATTGCCGTTTGGTGTTGTCCAATTACTAAATAGGCAATTCCTAAGCTGCTGACACATAAGGCTTTACTTTGAATATCGCCTAATTTTTCGGATAATTTTAAACCTTGTTCTAAATAGTTAATTGCGGCTTCATAGGTTTCTGGTTCTATTTGTTCTAGTTCCTGAGCTTGCATAACTTCGCTGTAACCTAAATTTACCAGCGCGTTTGCCTCTCCTGTCTGATCGCCTGCTTGCCGACTCAATATTAATGCTCGTTGACTGTAGTTAATCGCCTCAGCATAATTTTGCTGTTGGACGTAGGTGCGGCTGAGGTGGTTGAGATTGGCAATTTCACAGGGGCGATCGCCTGCCCTCCTAGCTATCTCTAACGCTTGCTGATGAAAATCAAGCGATCGCTGATATTGTCCTAAAGCACGTTGAGAATAGCCCAAAAGTGTTAAAATTCGGGCCTTTTCCTGGGTTCCTTCGCCTCTTTGTAGTGGTTCATCCAGATAATCTAGGGCATCTCGTAAATAAGTGCCGGTAAAAGAGGCAAAAATCCCGCCGTAAAAGGGAAAATATGGCCGCTGGGCAAAGGTTCGCAAAATCTGAAGCATAATTTGAGAACAGGCATCACTGTACCTTACTCCAATACTCTGAAAACCACTTGCTAACTGACTCCAAATCACTGCAAAGGTCAAGAAAGTGGAAATGGACAACTTTGGCCCCGCCTTAACATCGTAAGCTTGTTGGTCAAACCAGTTAATTAGCCCCCGTTGCAAATACTGTAAAATCAATGCCATTTCTACCCAGTCTCTCAGGGTGATACCCCGTTGTCGCTGGGCAAAATCAATTGCCGATTCTTCCATAGCCAAGGTGCGAAGCAATGCTTTGGGTAACTCACTATTGAGTTGCTTCGCCCAACTTGCCCAAGGGCCACGTTCTCCCGGTACGCCACCAAATCCCAAAGATTCTTTTTGCTCGTACATCCAACTGAGCAAGTTGTCTTGCAATCGCTGCCAAGAAGCTAAACCACGGGTAATACCTTCGGAAAATTGTTGTAAATCAGAATCTACCTGAGCAAATTGCTGTAATGCTTTTGACAATTGCTGTAGCTGTTGTGAATTTAGCGGATACTTCTGATTGGGGTCAGTAACCCGTAAAAATGCCGCCAGACGCTCATCTGCCGAGGCTGTGGTAATTTCTGTAACTGCTCCCGCGATCGCTTCTGTGGCTTTGTTTTGCTCTTGCCAACGTTGCCATTGACTTTGGATAGTCTTAATGGCTCTCAAACTTCGAGTCGCTTTAGCTGTTTTGAATTCGTCTTTTTCGCTATCTACTTGGCTTTGGAGGGCATTCAAGCGATCGCTCAAAACTAGCTCAAACACTTCCCCTGTACCGGAAGTGATTCCTTTAAGCAGCATTTGATACACCATATCAACAGAGCTAATTTTGCCCTTGAGGGTGGTTTCGACAATTTCATCGATTAAGGCAAGATAGCGATCGCGCAATGGCAGAGATTCTGACACTTTGGCTATTAGAGAACGTCACATCAATTCTAATTCTAGTCCTCGCAGGGGGGCAGCAAGAAAGATTATTTGAGAATCAGGACTTATGCACTGAAAACTTGATCCCTCAAGACGCCAGCGAATAACCCGCCGAATTAGCGATCGCACGGGTACGCAGACGTGTAGAAAGTGGCGGTCACAACATCCCTGAAGAGACTATTCGCCGTCGCTACGAACGCGGACGCAGCAACCTAATCAACTTATATTTACCTGTGTGTGATACTTGGATCAAAGCCTCCACCCAACCTACAATTTTTTTGCAACTACAATTTTTTTGCAACATTTTAGCCTTGCCACGCCACTACATTACGCAGTAACTTTAAAAGATTTGTGTGTACACGGTAGATTTCTTTGTAGGGAAGGGGGCTGAAGAGTTAAATTTGAGTAAAATTTGCACCCGGCATGACTTGGTTCCTTTTGAATTTTGAATTGCTTAATCTTTCCTTGCTCTGCACCTAATACAATAAAGATAGACTTTATTGAGATTTATATAGTTGGGGATAAGCTGTCATGGCTCCCGCCGTTTTAATTCAAAATCTGCAAAAACGCTACGGCACGGTGGTTGCCGTCCAGGATGTTTCCTTTGAGGTAGAATCAGGAGAAATCTTTGGTTTACTAGGCCCCAATGGTGCTGGTAAAACTACCACTTTGCGTGCCTTGTGTACACTGACCACACCGGATGCTGGCAAAATCGAAGTATCTGGTATTTCTGTGTTGGATAATCCCAAACTAGCAAGACAACGACTAGGCTATGTAGCTCAGGAAGTTGCTATAGATAAGGTGCTGACTGGAAAAGAACTGCTGCAATTACAAGCAGCACTTTATCACCTCCCAGGCGCGATCGCCAAACAGCGGATTGAAACGGTATTAGATTTACTCGGTTTGCAAGAATACGCGAATAAAAAAACAGGCACCTACTCTGGCGGTTTACGCAAGCGTCTAGACTTGGCTGCTGGGTTGCTCCATTCACCGGATGTTTTGGTATTGGATGAGCCAACCGTAGGACTTGACATAGAAACCCGGTTTGTAGTTTGGGATTTCCTGCGAAAATTACGCGCCTCTGGAACGACGGTAGTAATTACCAGCCATTACTTAGAAGAAATTGACGCACTAGCCGATCGCGTGGCAATTATAGATCGTGGCATCGTGATTGCAAAGGGTACACCTTCACAATTGAAAGATCAAGTAGGGGGCGATCGCATTACCTTGCGAATCCGCGAGTTTTCCCCCATTGAGGAAGCCGAAAAAGCTAAGAACGTGTTGCAACCTTTGCCATTTGTGCAAGAAGTAATCATCAACAGCGCTCAAGGTAATTCTCTCAACTTAGTGGTAACACCTCAGAATGATGTTCTGATTAACGTACAGCAAGCTTTAAATGCTGCTGACTTGCCAATATTTGGCATTGCCCAATCTCGCCCTAGTCTCGATGACGTTTACCTCGCCGCTACAGGACGCACACTGATGGATGCAGAACTAGCAGCCGTTGCAACTCGCGATTCCAAAGCTGAGAAAAAGCAGAATATGAGATAGGGAGTAGGGAGTAGGGAGTAGGGAGTAGGGAGTAGTAAAAAAT
>NZ_WBKM01000326.1 GCF_015714725.1 Nostoc sp. WHI | reverse complement strand
GTTGGATTAATAATGGTCAAGGTTCATTTAATAATATCGGAGCCATCACAGATTTTGTAGGTGGCTTTAGAGACAATACACAATATCTCACAGGAGATGTTGATCAAGATGGTGATGCTGATTTAATTGAAGTTTGGCAAGACGGAGATGTATACAAGTCCACAAGTTGGATTAATAATGGTCAAGGTTCATTTAATAATATCGGAGCCATCACAGATTTTGTAGGTGGCTTTAGAGACAATACACAATATCTCACAGGAGATGTTGATCGAGATGGTGATGCTGATTTAATTGAAGTTTGGCAAGACGGAGATGTATACAAGTCCACAAGTTGGATTAATAATGGTCAAGGTTCATTTAATAATATCGGAGCCATCACAGATTTTGTAGGTGGCTTTAGAGGCAATACACAATATCTCACAGGAGATGTTGATCAAGATGGTGATGCTGATTTAATTGAAGTTTGGCAAGACGGAGATGTATACAAGTCCACAAGTTGGATTAATAATGGTCAAGGTTCATTTAATAATATCGGAGCCATCACAGATTTTGTAGGTGGCTTTAGAGACAATACACAATATCTCACAGGAGATGTTGATCGAGATGGTGATGCTGATTTAATTGAAGTTTGGCAAGATGGAAGTGTATACAGATCCACAAGTTGGATTAATAATGGTCAAGGTTCATTTAATATCGGAGCCATCACAGATTTTGTAGGTGACTTTAGAGACAATACACAATATCTCACAGGAGATGTTGATCGAGATGGTGATGCTGATTTAATTGAAGTTTGGCAAGACGAAGGTGTATACAGATCCACAAGTTGGATTAATACTTCTATTTTTGGAACAGAGGGTAATGATATTCTGTTTGGTAGTGCAGACAGTGACACCTTCAAAGGCAGTCAGGGTAACGACAGCATTAATGGTGGAGATGGCATTGATACCGCAGACTATAGTCTACTAGGTCAAAGCATTACCTTGTCAGGTGTCGGAACCATTACCAAAGCTGGGGGATTGGGGCAAGACCAACTCTTTAAAGTAGAAAGGATTATTGCTAATGCTAATGTTGGCAACAACACCATAGATGCATCCCAATCTTTGCCAGGAGTATCTATCACCGTTAACCTGCAAACTCAAAGTTTGGCTGCCAATAACGTTCCTGGTTTGGGGACATTGCCATTTACTGCGGTCAACTTTGATAATGTTGTCGGCACAAATTCAAATGACATCATTTTTGGCGACAACCAAAGTAACCTATTATTTGGTAATGGGGGTAATGATACCTTAATAGGTGGCTTTGGTAGCGATACTCTTTGGGGCGGTGTAGGTGCTGATAAGTTTCTGTTCAACCAAGTCAATGAAGGTATTGATGTCATCAAAGATTTTCAAAGGGTAGAAGGTGATATTCTCCAAATTTCTCAAGTGAGGTTTGGTGCTACTTCTATAAGCGAATTTAGTTACAACAATTCAACAGGTAAGTTGTTATTTCAGGGTATTCAGTTTGCAACTATCGAGAATACACCAGCTGACTTTTCAACTTTTCAGGATATTCAGTTTGTTTAGATTTTATCCCAATTGCTTGATTGCCCATTTGATGTCTAGCAAAGTTATTTCCAGTTAGGAGATAACTTGACGAGCGCTCCTCTCATCCCTCGGATTATTACCTTCATTAGACCTCTTGCAAGAGGTAGGGAAAGGGAAAAGGAAAATTCCATCCCTTTCCCCCTTCCCCCTTACCCTTTTCACACTTCTGCAAGAAGTCTATTCAGTCGATATTCTTGCAAAGAGAACTGAGAAAACTCCTAAAGATTATGAATTTCGATTAGTATTACAGGTTACTACAACTAAAAATGTCAAATGCTCAAGCTAGTTGTAACTTACAAACAAAATCAAAAGCTTAATAATTCCAATTAACAAGAAATCTAAATTTTAAAACGGCTCAGACCATCGCTTAACTAAAACCTCCCCAGAACTTCTATCAGGGCTTACGTGCAAATATTTACTCGTGGTGTCTAAACTTGTATGCCCTAAAGTAGCCTGAACCGAATGTACCGGAACACCTTCTTCTATTGCGTGGGTAGCACTGTGCCTAAACCAGTGTGCTGAAACATTCATGGCATTCTCTAATTCTGCCGCCGCCGCCCTCTTCACCACTCGGTCGATGTGGGAAGGTGCTAAAGGTCTACCCGTAGCACTGGCAAACACAGGCGCATCTTTCAACGCTTCACCTCGCAGTGACATTTCTCTCTAGTAGTTCAAAAGTCCAAAGCAGAGATCGCGTTTTGCTTCTGCTTCTCGGTGACACCCAGGTAGCGCTCCAAAGCTGCCAAAGTCCGATGCCCCGATATCTCCTGTATGTGGCGCAACGGTATTCCAGCATCACTCATCCTGGTTAACGCAGTCCTGCGAAAGCTGTGAGTACTAACGCCCTCAATGCCCAGCCGCACACAGGTATCTCTGAGGATTTTGTCAGCACTAACCTTATGAATATGCCCTAACCCATGCCGCCCCGGAAACAAAAACTCCTTACGGCGGTTAGGGTTGTACTCTTCTAAATACTGCCTTAGTTTCTGATGCACTTGGATTTCCCTGGTGTCTCGCTTGCCTTTGGTGTTGACGCTGCGTAGTACTAACACGCCTCTAACACCGTTGCTGCCAAACACATCTAGAACCGCCAAAGTGCAGGCTTCGTTAATTCGGCAGGCAGCGTAAAGGCACACGCCAAATAAAGCGCGATCGCGTGGGTTGACAAAGCCCTCAGTAAATAGGACATTGATTTGATCGGGTGTGAGGATTTCTGCCCTGCCGAACCGGTTTATTTTCATAGGTTCTAGCCTACATTGTCTAAACGCAATTAAACAATGTAAGTCACCAAAAACCCTATTCTATCGTGAGCGATGACACCCGATTAACCCAGACTTATCAATCAGCCCGAAAGCGCGACCGCTACAACCCGCATTATCTCGTTGGCTGATAAAACCTGCTTATGCTTGCGGCGCGATTACCACTTGCAGGTATGATCCGCACCAGTATGATTTGCTCATGTTGCGGCTTGCTCAACTGTCTATACTGCTTGGGGTACAAGTATCATCGGAACAGAAAACCGGGATAAGAAGCATTACATGAATACTACAAAAAATTTTAGGTGCTGAAACTCTTGATTTATCGTTAGGCAGTAGTTAGTGATTTGAAAAGTGAGCTACTACAACTTTCAAAAAAATCCTTACGCAATAAGGCTTTTAAGCTTAACCCAGTTTTCTGTTCCATTGATACTCACACCCCAAACCCAAGGGTTTTTGAAGTAGAAGGGAACAGGCAATTTTATCTTTGAACTCCTACTATTGCGTGTTGCCTGTTCCCTATTCTTTACCCTAAAGGGGTTGATAAATCAACACTCTCCTAACCTATGTAACTATGGCTTTAGTTTTTAACTACTTTGATTGACATAAAATCCAAGCAACAGATTCTTGAAAGAGTAAAACTTCTCCTCATCTTGGATGCCATAATACCCTGTTGACTCAAAAGATTTTTCTTTTGCTAGGGTGAGTCGAAAGATGGGGTTATGCTCGTAGGTTTCTCCGTAAGTCGAGGTAGAGCGACTATCGAACAAATCCTCAGCCACCTCGATCAACTCACGTGGATTTTCGCGCTTATGATTGTCGGGGCTGCTCAAGATGTCCTGGCTGGGAGACTTAGCTTTGTCGTAGTGTTCTAAACCTGTTAAGGGAGATTTCCACATGGCAATATAGACGGTCTTAGTTAAGGGGGTGTATTGGTCTGCTTCGGTCAAGTAAGTATATTTAACCCCACATACTCTCCAATAATTGATATCGGCACGGCTACAAGCACCACTTTTGGGGCTGGCGTTGGAAAGGTCAAAAATATTGACTCCTCTCTCTCCAACTACAGACATTTTGACGTTAGGGGTGTCAACATCGGTGACGACTAGGGCTGTATTCTCGTCTGGCGCATAAGCATCGTTAATCGAGTTGTTCCAGGCCAATCGCACAAATCGCCCCTGTCGTCCTCGTTCGGCAAAGTGGGTATCGAGAATGCCATATTTGAAGAAGCCAAAGCCCCCCTCTGGATAATAGGAGAGATCGTCCTGATTGGGGCAGTAGTTTTTGTTAGAGAGGGCTTCTCTGTTCTGTTTGCACAGTTTTTTATCTAAGAGAGCTTCATAGCTCTCACCACCAGTAATCATGGGGAGCTTAACGGTATTATTTCTGACGTAGCTGCCGCCAGCTTGAACGGCTGTCCCAGCACTGGTTCCAAAAATTGCTGCTCCTGAATCATAGTTTCGGCGAATGGCTGTCAGTACGGTGCTATCAGTGTTGTCTTTATTAAGAAAGGACTCAATCAGTCGGGATTGATCGCCACCACCGAAGAAAAAGCCCGTCATGCTGTTAACTTGTTTAACTACTTCTGGGCTATTTTTGTTAGAAATGTGGTCTAGATCGATGGGTATAACCTGAGCATCAGCAGCGCCCAATTTTTTGAAGGCTTTAACGTAGTAGATCCCGTTATCTTTGTAATTACTGGCTTTACAGGGGTCGTTAGCATATTTATCATTGCTGGGGGAGTCAGATGCTGCTGTAATCACCCCAATTTTTGCCTTAGACGAACCCCCTGCCAGTTCAATCATTTTCTGGTAAATAGCTTGAGTGTGAACAAAGCTAGGGTCGCTCTTACCTGGGTCATTGTTACAACTTTGCAGAACTGGTTTCAACCCACCTCCGATAAGAACGAGGGATTTAGCCGAAGCGGGCAGGCTAGTGAACAGACTAAACCCTTGAAACATCAATACTAGAAGGGACAGAAGCAGAAACTTTCGGAGTTTTTTCATATCGCGTTCCTTGCTAAACTTTGAGCAATTTTTGTCTAACCGTCAGTGTTTCACGCAATCCATTGTCTCCTATTTAGTATACTACTGAAGTCTGATAACCTTCTAGTTGCAACATATCAATTTAAGAATCAGCCCCATGACGGAAAGCTGACTTAATAAAGTCTGAATGAGTCTGATTAGTAAAAATCACCACTTTACTATTAGTATTCCTTTTAATTGAACGAGTAAGTTCTAAGCCACTCATATCGGGTAAGAGTAAATCAACTAACACAACATCAGGGTTAGTCTGTTCAATTAACTGAAACCCTACCTTTCCACTGGTGGCTGACCCTGTAACTTCTATATCTGGAGATTGTGAAATAGCACCTTTGATGCCTAAGAGAGTGAATGTTTCTGGTTCAACAATTACTATTTTCAGCATAATTTTGGTAATCCTCTAATAATAAATGGCTATTTATTGACTGATTTATTATTGGTGTCTAGCGGACACGTAGTAGACACTGCGTGTCTCGGTCGTGTCTGGGGTAGTGTCTGCTGGTGTCTATGCTATATAAGGCTTTAAAGCTTTAGTGTCTGTGGTGTCCGGTGTCCAGTGTCCGCTAAAAAAGGGTGTTTTTGAGGCGAGACACCAGACACAAAGGGCAGTCAAATTTGATTGAGCTTGATAACACCAAGGGCTATCCAGTCCGCCAATCCTGCCCCCACAATTTCATACATCCAGCCCTTGATTTGCTCCACAGTAAATCTCTCACCAGCCACTTTAAAGTTGCCTTTGAACTCTCTTACATCAGCTGAGATTCGTTCAGTTCTAGTGAGATATTCATACAGTTTTTGCGCCATTGGTGAAAGCTTCGTTTTGTCCTCTGGGGTATTGTCTACCTTGTTACCAAGATTAAATTCCAGTTCATAAATGCGCTCTAAAGTTGCTTTATCCATAGGGGGATTTAGCTTTAATTCTGTTGCTGATACAGTGTCCGCAAAGTCAGATATTTTGGCGCTCATTTTAGGCAGATTGACATCAAGCCATTGGCTAGAACTATCAAGTTTTACCTTTGCAAAACCAGTAGATTTTGGTTGCAATGTGACTAAATCTACTTCTGCCAAACATTCAACTTGCAACATTTTAGAAACAAGGTTATGTAATCCCTTAATCCCAAACATACAGGACTGAGTATTGTTGTGAGCCACTACAGTTAATGGCATCTCTTGCTTACGAGATTTAGTCAGTGCCAGCTTGCCAAATTTCTCTAACAGTTCCGCATCTTTAATGAAGTCGCTATAGGTGGTGGCTTCCTCACAGATGAGAGATAATGCTTTGCCCTCCGACCATAGTTTCTCTCGCCACTTCTCCTCACTTAAAGATGAATTATTAAAGGTTTGTAATCGCGTCTCTATTTCACCAACGTAAATACGTATCTGTTGTTCAATATCTGACCACGAATGATAACTTTCAACCCCACGCCACTCACTACGATTGGAATCTGGATCTAAAACGATTACTCGATAACCTGCCTCTTTTTTCTGTTTAGCAACGTAACGAGCCAGCCAACTTTTACCGCCGCCTTGATTGCCCCAGATTAAGCACGTTTGTTTGACTAAGTTTTGTACCCAGGCATCGGGCGAAGCTGCATTGCTTGCGATCGCTCCTGACTCAGAACCAGTAACCTTGTCTTTGGGGTCAATCGTTCCCTGTAAAGTCTGACTACCTTGTAGATAAGGCGTTTTCATCTCGCGCAACTGCTTAATATACTCTGCCTTCTGTTCTTCAGTCATCCCCGCAGTTTGCGCTTCAAAAATAGCGTCAGATGCCTCCATTTGGGTAACTTCAATCTCAGTGTGGGCGTAAATCTCAGCTTTTTGGATGTCTACTGTGCGATCATTAGCGACTAGATCCAGGTCAGCTTGTAGTTGAACTTCTGCGATCGCAACATCTCTGTAACTCTCTAACAACTCGGAACGTGCAGCCATCTCAGCTTTTGCAGCATCCCGATGAAGGGCGATGTCTTCAAAAACTGCTCTCTGCTTCTCTTCCGATTGGCAGTGCCGCAGCATCCACCCAGCTAGCGCAAACCCCAGGAATCCCCCAAACGCCCAAAACGGTTTGCATGGGTTGGTCGCTTTCACCAGTCCGTTAATTCCGGTTGCTGCATCTCTGACAACCTGCCGGGGCATTCCTTCTTGTTTCCATTGCTCCCAGTAATGGGGGGTCATGCGAAATGGTCTGTTATTCTTGTCCTGACATACCAATTTTTTCTGGGGAGTCCGAACGCAGAAATAAATGCGGTCGCTTGACTCCCCTTTCCACGCCATCGCAGCCGAGCTAATTCCCACAGTTAAACTTAGCCCAATTGCAACAGCTTTCTTGTCCATCGGCAACTGTCCGAACCACTTCATTAAACCCGATTGTTGTGACTCAGATAAAGTTTTATGTTTGTCGCTTAAATAATTCATTTCCTCTGACTACCACCAAATAGAAAAATCATTAATATCGCTATAACTATCGCCACGCCTGCACCACTGCCCCAACTGGAATAATCCGCAGTTTTGGGCTGATACATCTTTTCAATTGAAGTATTAGCTGTACCAGTAGAAATTCTCGCTTCATTCCATTCACCCAGAGGATAGGAGAGCGCACATAACAAAGCTAATGATGCACTGCAACCAGTCATTAAATTAGTGACGAAATTATTAAACCCTTCACCTGTTGCAGTGGCAGTAAAGTACAAGTGTGCAGTGCCAACAGCTAAGAACATTCCAACTGGGTGAACTTGCAACAGATGAAATGTGAAAATAACTGCACTGTTTAGGCAACTGCCAGCGACAATTTCACAAGCATTGCCAGCACGTCTAAATGTTCTACCTCTGTTATTTTCTGGTAATGGTTGCGGTTGTGATGGTTGCTCAATTTTATGTTGCTGTGGAGTCTGTGCCAGCCCTTCAAATGAAAAAGGGCTGACGCTATGAGGATCTTCATTTCGTTTCCTTACTAGCATCAGCCTTACCTAATTAATTGATTATCTGTCGCCTAGTTTCTGCCACAAGTTACCCAACATTGCACCCCAACCGCGAACTGTTCCCGTTGCAGAAACACTAGATGCTGGTGCAGAAGTTTGGCTAGTAACTGGTATTACTTCTTGGGGTGTTTGATTTGGCTCTAATGCTCTTGAACCATACCGCGCACGGGCTAAAAGCTGTTGGCGTTTCTCTCTTAATCCTGTTGTGATTGCCTGCCGTTCTGCTTGCACAACTTGCCTATTTTCTATACCGCTAATCTTGTTTTCATGTCTCCACAATTCAGCTTGTAAATCGTGGTGTAATTGGGCGGCAACTTCGGTTAATGCGTGTTTGCGTTTTTGGTCAATTCGCAGGAGGTCTGCTCTATCTTGGGCATCTATCTTGCTCATCTCGCTGTCAAATTCAGCGTTAAGTTTACGGATTTTACCAATTGCACCCGCTACATGAGAGCCGTATTGTTTACGAAGTTCTGTCCAAGTTACTTGCCCTTTGGTCAGCTTCTCCATCGCCTCAAAGACAACCTTGGCATTGTCCAAGAATGGCTCTAATCTATCAGATAGTTCTTGGGCATTATTGGCATAATCTGCGAACTGTTCGAGCTTATTTATATCGGAGAGATAGCCCAATATATCTGCCTCAAATCCTCCCCAGCCAAGCGCTTTTTCATCAATATGGCTTGCATGACCCATTGCCGGATTGCGTATTGCAAAGTCCATTATTTCATCTCCCTAGTGCTGATATTTAAGTTGATTAATCAGAGCCTCCGCAAGGCCAAGATGCTCATCTATTCCTACCGATTCTCGGATGCCTGGGGTAATGCTAGAAGCATGAGCCATCGCTTGGGCTGTTGAGTTAATCCCGTGCGCTGCTGTCTCGGCTACTATGAGATTTTTCACCACGCTTTCTAAAACTAGAAGTTTCTCTGTTCTGCCCAACTTTTCAAACGTGCTTCCATACACAGATTGCATCTCATCTAAATACGAACCATCCCCCGGCATTGTTGATGTGAAAAAACCAAGTGGTTTTGACATGATTTATCTCCTCAAAAGATATTATTTTTTGGACTCAGGGTTAACGTTTTAGACGGGCAATAATTTCAGCTTTCAACTCGTCTAACTTTGCTTGGTCAGCACTGGTGCGGTTACTACCTTTTTCAGAAGCTTCACGGGATGCTTTAACTAATTCTGGGGAGAACCCAGCACCCAGAAGAATCTTTTCAACATTTTCGTAATCTGACTTTTGCATCTTGTTTTTATTTTCAGTCTCGGCTTTGATTTGCTCTAACATCAAAGCGCGATCCGTTAGTGGCGATTTGCCCCAGTCTTCGGGGTTTTTATAGTCAAGTGCCATTTGTTAAAATCCTTAAGTACTTTTCGTTTTGCGGCGAGAGATACATTTCAGAGTGGGGCGATCGCTTTACTTCAATGCGACTGCGTTCGCTCATGACTTCTTTCCTTGACTTTGGATTTTTATCGGTGCGGTAGGTGATTCTCCTTGAGTCGGTTTCTGAAGTACATAGCTGATTGCACCTGCACCCCCGACAGCCGCAGCTATGGTGAACATATTGTTTTTACCAAAGTACTGCACTCCGAAGTAGCCAACGGCGATCGCTGCGGCTGTTGCTCCAATGCCTAAAAGCGTGTTTCTGAATGTGGTTCTGCTCATGCTGCCCCCTTAAAATTAGTGACCATTGCGCTAAGTGCTGATTTATTGGGCTGTGTAGATGGCGCTGTTTCTGCGGTGCGTGATGCTTGCACATTGCCGTGTTGAAAAATCAGCTTCTCTACACCTGCTGATAATGCTTGTGTCGGTGCGTCTTGGGGTAATTCAAACATCTTGCACAATTCAATTACTGCTAGGTAGGAGATGGTTATACGCCGAGATTCGTAATTCATTAACTAAGCTCCCTTTGAAATTTCAGTTAATAGCTTCAACCCCAAGGCATTGATGAATTGGGGATTTTTCAAGACCACAAAACCTAAAGCAGCAAGATTTTGATCCACCACGGGCATTGCTACACCCCCACCCCAGGCGACAAGGTATTTAGCGCGGTCTAGATAATTGCCAGCAGTCACAAAGTTGGCGAATTTCTCAATCCTGTTACTCCACCATTCATCTAGACACTGGCTGTACTCGGTTTCAAACTTCTTGCCAGTAAGGTGGTTGCCTCCATAAGTGAAAGTGCCTTCAATAATTCCCTGGTTCACCAAGCTGGGTGAGTGCTTCACATCCTTGGACAGCAGACTCACTCGGTCGTTTCGCTTGTCGAGCGCTTCTGCAATCATGGTATGCAGTTCACCGCAACCACCTTCAATCAGGTGACGGTCTATAACTGCACCACTGCCGTTAAACACGGTAATCAACCAAGTTGATGAACCGATATCGAGTGCGATCGCTAATTCTGAGGGGTCAAGAATTAGGGACGCTTCACCGAATAAGCAATGGGCAATGCTGCCAAATCCTTCGGGGTAAATGCCTGTCACCACGATGTCAACTATCTTGGTGACAATGGAACGGGTTACAGGGTGCAGATGTTCAAAGGTGTGAGTCCCTTCAACTCTGCGCTTAATCTCAGTCGCCCAGCGTTCGGGGTTGTGGTTGCTCAAACTAATTGAAAGTTTGACCCCATCGGGAATATTGAGAACTGCTAAGTCTGCAAGGATGCTTTCTAGTGCCAGTTCTGCTTTTTTGGCTTTATCCTCGTGCAGCAGAGTGTGGTCACTTTGAGCTAGAGCAGCACTGCCCCAGAAAAATTGAACATCTTTTAAGTCAAGCCGCGAACCTTCTACATAACGCACCCATGCCCCATCTTTTGAGATAGTCTCGTGGTGCATGATGTTTCGGTTGCGAACAAGTGAGTATACGGCAGGCATCATGATCGAAAAATCACCCATGATTGCCTTGCCATACCCTGCACCTGAGTCTTTTCCGGCGGTAAGGTCAGTTAGCCCTGATTTGGCTAACAAGTCTGCTTGAACTAGCCAGTTTTTGGCATTGGTGTATATAGCTGTCATGGTTCAGATGATTGGTGAAAGTCTTGATTTGCGAGGATTTACCAGGATTTTTAGCTAAATAAGCACAAATCCAGATATCCAGTTACAGGTTCGCCTTAACATCACTTTCTGGCTTCTGTTGCCTTTGTTTTGTGGCTGTTTTTGGCTAACTAATGCTATATTAACCTATATAGGTAAGTTAATGCAACTTACCTATGTTGCTTATTTGCTGTAACTTAACCTAATGCCATAATTGAGCCAAGTACAGCAATAGGTGAGATGGATAACTCTGAAGAAACAGGAGATAAAACAGTGAAACTTGTTGTTTTCTTGTCGGACGATGAGCGAACACAGTTTAAAATAGCTTGCGCTCGTAATAAAACGTCCATGAGCCAACAAGCAAGAGAACTAATTCTTAATTGGATAAAGTCTGAAGAAAAATAGGAAGTACCAACTGCCAGCACTGGATAAAGAGTCTAATAAATAGCTATTGGTTCAAAAATGTAGTGTCAAGCATTAGTATCAGTAAAGAAAAAGCTAATTTCACATCATTAATTTTGATGTCGCCAATGTTAGCAGTGAAAGAACTACCGAGCGATTTTCAACTCCCGCCGCACAACGAACCGGCATTAGAGATGCTTAGGGAGGCGAAAGACTATGCGTCCACTCAAGCTCTAGCGGCTGGTGGTGCTGCGCTGGCTACAGGAGGCATAATTCATCCATTTGGATGGGTTCTTTTTGGATTGGCTTACAAGCCGTTGATACGAATTCAAAAACTTGCGCGGCTGGAAAAATTAACAGCCCTACTTTTGAATGAGTTTAAAAGCCAAGGTATACAAGTCTTTCCAGTGCTAAAGCCCGAAGACAAGAACCCCATCGACTTGTTTATTAGGTTTCCGAGAAAGACACATCTGTTTATCTCCATTCGTTCACGGGGAGATAGTCAGGTGGTCTACAACGAAAAAAGGGAAATTCTACAGGTGAAAAAGAAAGATAAAAATGGTTTAACCACCTGGAAACCCTGCCCATTAGTTGAGCTATCGGATTACGAGAGATGGCTGACTAAAAATAGAGATTTGTTTGGAATGTCCTCGAAAGAGGTAACAAAAACACCGACAGCAAAAGTTTTGGTCTTATGGAGTCCAACTCAGGCAGCATCTGACCACAACCCACATCTTTATTCTGAGATGGGCAGTATGAAAATTCTGGCTCTCAGGAGAAAAGGTACTACGTTTGTAATTCAAGAGGAGGAAGTAACCGAGTTCATCAAGGCTTGGTTAGCCAAGTACGAATAGGCTAAAAGCTGAAAACCCTAAGTCTCGATGAGACAAACGGGCTTTCAATTGGAATTGGGGTATAGGTTTCGCCGCCTAATTAATATCCCTAATAGTAATCTTATCAAACCTTTTTGAGTGTTAAGCGATTGTAACACTGGCTACACAAAAAACGGCAACTCAGGAATTTTATCAAATTCGATTTCTGAACGTTTGTATTAGAAGATTACTTTCGGGATAGCTCCAATTCCTCCAACACACTTCAGGAGGAATAGCTCTCATGTCACCATTACAACAATCTCATAACTCAGTATCGCCGCAATCAGCAGATGCTCAAGGGGCAAATTCTGCTGCTTTGACAAAACTTGAGTTGATTGAGAGTCGCATAATCAAGTTTGCGTTTAACGCTACTGGCACAAACAAAGACTGGGACTTTAAGAAGCTGGCCGGCAACTTCGTTGATGTAGAAGGCACTCTAGCCGATGTCCAGCAACATATTAAAGCAGGTCACGCCATCTGTGCTGGCTTGTTGGATGGTAAATGGCGCAGTAAGGCCAATATAATCGGTTCTCACTGGCTACTACTCGACATTGATAATTCCAATATCGCCCGTGATGCTTATGACAAGCCAATTAAAGACGAAAATGGGAATTATATCAAAGTTTACGATCACCAATTAACGATCAAAGAAGCCCTAGCCCATCCCTTCATTAAAAAACACTGCGCCTTAATGTACACCACTGCCAGTCACAAACAAGACTGGCATAAATTCCGGTTGATTTTTCTTCTCCCCGAATACGTTCAGGGTGCTGACACTGTAGAAGCTTGTACACGCTTTTTGATGCAGCAGTTGCCCCATGACCCAGCCTGTAAAGATGCTTCGCGTGTTTTCTACGGCAGCACAGAGGCAGAATTCCCGCTAGTCAACCCTGAAGCCACTTTACCAGCAGAATGGATAAGTGAGGCGATCGCGATCGCGCAAATTGAGCGTATTGAGTATCAGCTAAGAATTCAGGAAATTGAGTCACGGCGTAAAGAGTGGCGTGAGATTTCCCTCGCTGAAGGCTGGGACATTGACCAGCTAATCCAGAATGCGCTTTCATTCATCCCACCGCGCACCCCAGGAAGCGGCAATTATGACGAATGCCGTCAGGTGTTGATGGCGCTGGTTAACCATTATGGGGCATCAGAAGCGGAAATTATAGCCGAGCAGTGGTCGCCCAGTATCAAAGGTTCAACTTGGAACATCCACGCTAAGATTCGCAGTTTTAGACGTGGGGGAATCTCAATCGGTACACTGTTTCACATTGCCAAACAGTATGGTTTTCGGTTCCCTAAACGGCAGTATGAATATAACGAACGCGACCAAGGAGTAATTAGCCGTGAACAGTGGGAACTTGGGCGAGTCAGAGAGGACTTGAGCAGCTTCCAAAATTTATTAAAGCAAGCGATCGCGCCTTTTGCTTCAATATTTAAAGGATTTAAAGCGCCACCATCGCCGCCGCCCGAACCGGAAATTAACACCCCTTCACCCAATGTAATTATCTACAACAGAGGCAATATCCCGTTCAAAACCGAAATTACAGGCGATATCTCTATTTCCTGCCAGCCAGAGGAACATATTGCTGCTTGGGTAGAGGCTGTTTCTAAGGGCTGGACGCAAATCTTAGATAATTCTCACCCAGGACTCGGCAAGTCTTACAACGCGGGGCAACTGACGGCAGCCCTATTTGGCGTTGATAAACTAATTTACCAAGATGCCAACCACAGAAACCCATCTACACTGCCCATTGAGACGAATTTCGTTGATCTGCCAGTGCGTCACAACGGCTTTAAGCTAGATCCCACCCGCAAAACTCCTACTGGTGAAGATTTTAAACTGTGGACTAAAGCGGGTGAGACTGCCGACACTGACGGCAATTGTCACAGGACTTACTTATTTAATGCCTTCCGCAGCAAGAATTTTAGCAGCCTTGATTTTGAAGAGAGCGGCATCAGCCCCATCTGTGGCGGTTGTTCCCTTAAAAATCAGTGCCGTTTTGCTTACGGGGACGGTTTTGGATTCCGCTTTCAAAAACGTACAGTTATTCAAAATTATTCTGAACTTAGAGCGCACCCAGACTCTACACCTGTCACCTTAACTAACGCTGCTGACCAAACTTTCACTGTTGGGCGGTTATGGGAAGAAGCAGGTACGCTCATCAAGCCCGTGCGTTCTCTTGATGTGAAGCGAGGCGATTTTGAAACCACTGTGGGCAAGCTGCTACTGTTAGAACCAAATCTTCTGTCACAAATCCAACCTGCACTCTTAATTTTACACCAACTATTTACTCAGCACCTTTTACCAAATTCCCGTTACGGGTTTGATGATGCCAGCATACGTGCGCTGCTGCCGGCTTTCCCCGCCGATTTAGATATTGAAGCGATTCGCCAAGCCTTAGAACCTGATTTAACTTTCCTAGAGGACTTAGACTCTATTGATGTTACCCAGGATAAACAACTCAAGAAAAGTGCTGCGGCTCGTTATGCTGCCAAAAAGTTAGTTAAAGACAGCGCACGAACAGCCGGCAGGGAGTTTCTTGACTTGCCTAATTACTGGTTGCCTGACTTTCTCGAAGCTTGGAAAGGTGATGGTAGTTTTCAATCTCAATGGGGTGTACTCAGCATTTACCGCCGAAATCCCAAGCATACTGAATTGGCGAAATCTGCCCAATTTAATATTTACCTTGATGCCACTTTCAAATCTCACCAGTTGAAATTCAAATTGGGCATCGATGAGCCTGTGTTAGTCATTGAGCAACAACGCCCAGACTACGGCAATTTAAAAGTCGTCAACGTTACTGGGCTGGGTAAACTGCCCAAAAATCGCTCTGACACACTTAGCGCCCGTGTGAATGCCCTCAAAGAAACCTTGAAAAAACTCTACCCCACCCTTGGCATTATCGATTGGAAACAAATTGCATCCCAAATTGCAGACCGCACAGAATACGGTCACTTTGTCGATGGGCGTGGTGTTAATAGGTTTAGTGATGCTCCAGCGATCGCAAGTTTTGGTATTCCCTACCAAAACATCGGTGTTTTAGCAGCACAATATCAGGTAATGACTGGTGAAACAGTCAACCTGGAAGATAAAAACAGCACTTTCCAAAAGTATCTCACTGAACTAATCAATGCAGAAATTATACAAGAGATTGGCCGATTACGCGCTCATCGTCGCTCCAATCAGGAGCTAACATTTTACTTCTGCGCTGACTATTCACTGAGTTTCCTTTTAAATGAGTTACCATCCGTGAAATTAGAGAGCGTTGATGCTTTCCAACTCTGCCCTGAAGCTGGTAACGCCAGTGAGCAAACAGGTCATGCTATAGTCAATGCCCTAAAGTCGCTTTGGCAGTCAAAACAGAAAATTACCCAAACTGCGATCGCTAATATTGCTGAAATCTCCCAGGAATGGGTGAGTCGATTTACCCAGCGCTGGGGGGGCTGGCAGCACTTTAAAAAATTATTACTCTTGCTATTAGATAGTCTTAATAGCGGTAGTAATAAAAATTTGGCGGACTTAAACGACGATGAAAAGTGGTTAGCGCGTGAATACTTTCCCCTGTTGATCACTGAATCGGAGTCATCACCAGACCCCCTGTTAGAGGCGGTGGCAGAAGTTGCCCAAATCATTGGTAGTACTGCGATGCGGCGAGTTTTGCACTTTTGTAGCCCTGAAGTTAGGGCTTCACTGCTGATGATTGTACTGAGTTGTCTGCCTACTGAAGTTTACTCAGACTTTGCCCCAATGCCAGCCGTAACTAATCCGACAGTGACCTGAGAAAATTATCAGCTTACATCTCTACTGCTCATCACAGTAATAAAAAATGCTCTAAATTATAATTATGCACTTAGTTATTGAGTGAGCGTCTCGTTCAGTATGCCTTGTCACGCTGTCCAGAAACCCTGTACAGCATGAGTGCATAAAGATTACTGCTTTCTACGGTAGGAGTAAGGTGCTTTTACCGTAAAACACATTGTCAACACAGTAAAGCTACTTTTGTTCAGATCGTAGAACAATGTTTTAATAATGTACTTCACCTTATAGGCTGTGTAATCCCTTCCTTTGCCTTAAAGGATAAACAAGCATTGTCAATATCATGTCTATGACACTATGCAGATAAGGTCAACAAAAAGTAACATTGTCAGCGAATCTTTATCATCAAGATAAAGAGTTAGATAAATCTTTTAGTGCATTGAAAATATGTTCATTTAACTCAAAAATTTATTTTAATTGAGAATTATTCCTTTGAGCATTTTTTAAATGGTGTAAAGTTTTTCCCATCATAAAATATTTTGCTTTTGTTAATATCTTGGAAAATAACTCCACTTGGGTTTGATATTTCTAGTAGCTTATGTGGGTGTTGCTGTTGCCAATCAAATAACATTGAAGATATAGTTTGACTAGGCTTTAATAGTTTTATTTCTTTCCCTGTAATTTCATAAGTAAACAAGTTGGTACTACCCAACCATGTTGAGCTATGACCAGTAACAAATATACGATCTAATACATAACTATAGTGACCTTGCGCCAAAAGACAGTTACCAAACCATTCTTCTATGAACGAACATGGCTTACTGTATAATTTAGGAAGAGGTATCGGCTTTTCAAGCTCGATTGATGTTTTGTAAGTCTTTATTAAAGCAACATAATCAGTTTCATCACCATTAATCCAGAGCCAGTAGCCAGTTTTACTCAAAATTAATTCATTGATTTCTCCATATTTATATTGTTTAGCTTTCACTTGTTGAAAAATCTTTTCATCACCTCTCTGCTTCACCAACAGATCATCATTTTGCCTTTTAGTTATATAAAATGTCTTACCATTATTAATTGGTATAGGAATTTGTGTTGTTGGTTTTTCAGAAATATTACCACTTTTATATTTCTGCTTTATCTCAGAGAGACAATATTTACTAATCGGTTCAGAATTAACATAAGGTACTAACACGAAGGCAGTTATAACTATGCTTAGTAACAGCTGATTGATGTATACAAGTGGCATCTTCAATACAAGAGAACGTGAGGAAGATTGTTCCATAATAGCTCTTCTACTGTAGAATCTAGTATAATCAACAAATTTCAGCGATAGTAATAGATTATGTTTGATTACGACGAAAAAGAGATTACTAAGCTACTCGCATTTGGAACAAATAATCCGTCTTCTACTGATTACAATGAGCATATAAGGCCCACAACCGCTACACCTGCATCAATTACTTACTCAATGAGTGATTATATGACACAAGGTGGAGGACGTTTTGCATACCCATCTTTGTTTGGCGTTGTGGATAAATTTTTCGGTGCTACTTTAGCCGATGGCATATATAGTCTTACAACGTTAGAAACAGCAATTGGAACTACGTTCTCGCCTGATGATTTTAGACTTGGAATATCGCAGTACGGTACTGGCATTGGCAGTAGCGACCATCCAGACCGTTCTTATATTTTTGGCACATCAGCCTTCAGACTAGACACTTCAGGTGCAACATTTGAAGTATCTGGAGGTGTGAAAACAGTTAAAAATATAGAGGTACGAGCTTTTAACGACAATTTTGATTTTGATGCAGGAAATCCACTTGCTGAATTAATCAATACTGTTTTTCTTGAGCCGACATTAGACCCTTATAGGTTAGCTCGTGGCGCGGTAAATATTAACTTCACAGGTTCAGGAGCAATTAATACTGAGTATAAACAATCGGATTATGCTACTGACCAAGCACGTGAAGGGGATGTAAGTGTTATTGGTACATTGTCGCGTATCACCAAGGATGCGCTCGGAATTGCATCGCTTCCATCTTCATATCTCAGTAATATAGCTAATGATACATTTCTATCATACGAACGTGGTGATCTTAAAGTTATCTACGGAACTCCTAATGCTGACAACTTAGACGAATCTGATGCAGAACTAAGCTTGGATGTTTATTTTGGATATCTCATAGCTGGCGGAGACAGTAATGATACAATTTCTGGTGGTATTTTTGCTGATGAGCTTCAAGGAGGTTTAGGTGATGATGTTTTAGACGGTGGTTTAGGAGATGACATCTTAATTGGTGGGGCGGGTAATGACACAATAAAAGGTGGATCATTCTTTTTTGGCTTATTTGAAGGTATCGATACTTCTATCTATAAAAGTGCGTTTACCGATTATGAATTAGAATTTCTTTCAGATAAATCAATTCGCATTACTGATACTGTAGGCAGCGGTGATGGTTCAGATATTTTAACTGGAGTTGACTTTGCTCAATTTGCTGACAAAAAGATCAACTTGGCGCCAGGACAAGATATCGCTTTTGTTATTGATACTACTGGTAGTATGTTCGATGATATTGCTGCCGTGAAAGGTCGGTCTAATGATCTTATTGATGCTATTTTCGAGGGAGATCGAGGTTTTATAGATTCTCGTATTGCCGTTGTTGGATATAACGATCCTGGAACAAATACGTTTCTTTCTTTTACCGAACAGCCAAAAATTGCGGATAGAAAAACCGCCGCCAAAAATGCTATTAACAGCATATCTGTTGGTGGTGGCGGGGATTTTCCAGAACTTGTAAATTCTGGCTTAATTCGTGCGTTGAATGGTGGTGCGGGACAATGGCGTGAAGAAGCTGCTGCTCGAAGGATAATTCTGTTTGGTGATGCACCCCCAAAAGATACCGATCTTCGTGCAGAAGTGCTTAGACTTGCTGCTGACGTTGGCGTTGAGAGTGTTCCTTCAGCACCTAGCTTACGTACATTTTCCATTGCGAGTGATATTGAATCGAGTAATCTTTCAAGCGATCTTGTGGTTACTCGATTTGAAATAGAAGAAGTCAGTGCAGATGGAAGAATAATTAAGGTTCCTGTTGAAATTTTTACCGTATTAATTGGCAATGATCCGACTACACGTGCTGACTTTGAAAACCTCGCAAGTACAACCGGGGGCCAATTCTTAACTGCGGCAACTGCTTCTGATTTAGTTGATGTATTGATTAAAGCGATTGAAAGCCCAGGAGGACGAACAAATCAGCCACCCGTAGCAGTCGATGATAACGCTACTACCAACCAAAAAAACCCTGTTACTATAAATGTTCTGTTCAATGACAGTGATCCTGATAGAAATATCATTGCGATAAGCACATTCGATAGCACTTCTGCGAAAGGAGGTAGCATTGTTCTTAATGATAATGCTACGCCTGATAACCTTACTGATGATCTGTTGGTGTACAGTCCTTTATCTAACTTTAGCGGCAGTGACAGTTTCTCTTATACAATTAGTGATGGAACAGCTACAGCTACAGCTACAGTTTTTGTTGAAGTCGGTATTAACCTCAGGGGAGGTAATGGAAAAGATACACTTACAGGAACCCCAGGGGACGATTATCTTGATGGAGATAATGGCAAAGATACGCTGACTGGACTAGCAGGCAACGACATGTTATCAGGCGGTAACGGTGATGATGTTCTTAATGGCGGATCAGGTGTTGACCGACTTACGGGTGGCTTAGGGGGCGATACCCTTACTGGAGGCAGTGAAGCCGACACCTTCGTGTTCACCAGGGGCAGCGAATCACTCTTGAATAACTTTGATCAAATCACTGATTTGGTGATCGGTACAGATGTAATTGATGGTTTTAATGCCGTTAGTGTTGCCAAGATCGCTAAAGTAGGAGCAATATCTGCGTTAACCCAAGCTGGCATAGCTGCCAACCTGACCAATAACGCATTTGGTGCAAATGGTGCTGCCGTCTTTACCCTGGGGGTAGGAACAAGCACCCGCACCTTCTTGGCACTCAATGATTCTAATGCCGGGTTCTCATCTAGTAGCGATGCCATTATCGAAATCACACGCTACAACGGCGATATCAATAGCCTAGCAATCGTCTAACAATAGAACAAGCTTTACTGATGGAAGTCTAAGTAATTAGTCCAGTTTCCAAATCTTCGCCCCTGTAATTTTTTGTTTTAATAGTTGTTAAATTCGCTCTGTAGGTCTGATGAAGTCTCTTGTTTCTGTACTGCTTTTAGTTAACTTTTTCTCTTGCCCTTCCCAATATTTACAGGTGAAGAATCAGCCTCACTACTCACTTGATTTGACACAGTATTTTCCACTGTCAACTGAGTTTCAGTAACCGAATTTTCTGATGTATTTTTGTCGTCGCTTGAAGAGGTTTTTTTCTGGCGACGATTACTTTTCTTCAACTCGCCTATTAAATACTTAATTCTGCTGCCACTCAGATGAATGCCCAGCCCTTGAAGCATTTCTGACACTTCATCATAACTGTAGCCATACTTGTCAGAGGTCAGTTTCTCGATATACCGTCTCATCTTGCGAATAGCTTCTCTATCCGATATATCCTCTCGCTCTTTTGGCTTCTGCTCCTTAAGTGCTTTGATAGCCTCATCAATCTTGCCTTTAGTAATCTGACCAGAATCTTTTGGCTCAACCATTGCTATGAAATTAAATTGAGATCATAATTCCCTTATTTTCCACTATTTTTCAAAAAGTACAACTCCAGATTAAAAGCTGGTTTCAGCTACGCTGATTTGAATTTTTGTCTTCAGTTAGGCTACGCCGCCACCATCATTTATTAGATGCTGATATATTTCTCCCGCTCCAGCTACGCTGTTGCTATGTTCCCCCGATGTTGACTGTTACTGACTTTAGCCAAACCACCCCGGTTATGCCGGAGCAGTAATTCAGCAAACATTGATATAATGATGACGAAACAGCTACGCTGTTATCAGACTTCATCCTACCCGAAATGACCCGAACCTGTCCCCCCAGCTACGCTGTCGCACTCTTGCCCCCAGTCTCTCGCTGTACCTCCGTACACACGTAGCACTCGACACCTCGCTCACCCCAAAATGGGCTTGAAGCCAGCCATGCCTCAAAGCTTACGCTTTGTCTCGCTGCGCTCGAACGGCAGACTGGTTCAAGTGGGGAAACCCCCCTTGAAAAACCCCCCTCACAATGTCCCTCAATCTTCTCGATTTATGGCGAACCGCAAGCAGTCTAAAGCTCTAGTCCGAAAGCATATTTTTCCAGTGAGGTTAAGTGATATCGAACTGGATATGATTCGTATTAAATCACAAGATGCGGGGATGTCAGCGAGTGAACTGATGAGGCGTAATGCGTTGATGCGTCCATTACCCAAACGACTGAGTAAAATTAGCTTGCAAACATATTGGGAATTAGGACAAATCGGCAACAATCTCAACCAGCTTGTTAAGGCAACCAACACAGCGCTAAAAATTGGGCGAACTTTACCTGCTGATCCAGAACTGTTACGAGAGCTTTTAGAACTGCTGCATCAGTGTAGGCGAGACATTGCCTCTGATGATGTTGATGACGAAGATTCGGAAGAGGAAGAGGATGATTGGGAAGCAGACTAAGGGCAGAGGTTTTCGCAAGCTGTTGGATTACTTGGAATCCCGCGAAGATGCCCAACTCATCGGCGGCAACATGAGCGGGAGAAATGCCCGTGAATTGGCGCGGGAGTTTAAGCTGTCTCGACAACTAAATTCTGATGCAGACCGAGTTGTTTACCATGTCTCATTATCCGCCGCCAAGGGGGACAAATTAGATGATGAAAAGTGGAGCGAGATTGGCGATCGCTACATGAAGGAAATGGGTTTTGATGCCAATCAGTTTGTCATCTTCCGCCACCACAACACCGACGACGACCACATTCACATTGCAGCCAGTAGAATCAGGATGGACACGGGGCTAGTAGTGCATGATTCCTGGGATTATGTGCGCTCTGAAAAAGTTCTGCGACAAATTGAAATTGATTATGAATTAGTGCAAGTCCAAGGCAGTAAAGAGAAACTGAATCGCACACCTAGCACCGGACAAATTAGACGCATAAGGCGAGAGCAAGAAGAATATGAACTAGGTAAACTTGAGCAGCCACCAGGACGCACCATCAAAGAGGAAGTTCAGCAGACGATTGATAGAGCCGGAGTTGATAATCCCCAAATGCCAATGCTGATTATGCGGTTGCAGCAAGCTGGCATTAGTGTAAGAACAGGATGGACTAGGAATGGTAAGTCTAAAGGCATTTCTTATGAGAAAGATGGGCAAGCCTTTAGTGGTACACAGTTAGGTGCAGCTTATACCTTCCCCGGTTTGCAAAAACATCTTGGCGTTGACTATCAAACAGAACGTGATGATGAACCTATTCATGAATTGCTGTTCAAACCTGCTAAACCACTCCCAGTTGAGCAGTTAGAAAAACTCTTTCAAGAAATTGAACGCAAACAGCAACAGCCCCAGTTCACTCCACCACCAGAGGATACAGTTGTTTGGCAAGTGTTGCACAAGTACTTAAGCGAGAAACGCTATATACCAGATTATATTTCGCAAGGATTACATGGTAATCAGTTGCTTTACATGGATGAGCAACGAAATATTTTGTTTATCAAGCGTGATTTAGATGGTGAAAAAACTGGCGCATTAATTTGGTCAAAGCCTAGAGAAAATCATCGCACTGTGGAGTACGACCAAAACACTTCTACACCAAATGGTTGGTTTTATTTGAGGTTGGGAGGGCAACCAACGGACAAGGTAGAAAACGTCTTTTTGTGTTCTACACCAATTGATGCAATGTCAGCAGCCACCTACCTGATCTCAAGTTGCAAAGGGCTACCACCAACTAGAACCATGTTGATAGTCGCTGATGACCCGAATAACCTACCTATGGAATTTCTCAAGAGTTTCAACAGGGTGGTCGTAGCATTCAATAATGATGAGCAAGGTAATAAAACAGCTAGTGCAGTATTAGAATTGTTGCCACAGGGTAAAAGGCTCAAAACCCATAATCCTGATTGGAGTCAGGAATTAGAAGCTCATCTCAGGGAGGAGCAACAAAAGCTCAGACAGCAGGATCGTGGTTTTAGTCTGTGATCCGCGTCCTTTGTACTGGCTTACACATAGACTTGGAGGTTGATGAACCTATCTCATTTGCGACTGGCAAGCCCACTCACTGTATCAGCGAGGATGACTATAGAAACAAGTGTTTTGTCGATGCAAACTGGCTGGTGATCCGGTTTGCAGAAGAACAAGTTTCGTCTCAACCAGAACGCTGCGCTCGATTTATTGCTGGTGCGATCGCCCAACTGACAGATAATAATACTTATCACCAGAAGCTACTTCATGTAGAGAAAGTTACTCCTCTGCGCCAGTGGTCTGCACGTCAAGCTTCCAAATTAAAGAAAAGTGATTACCGTCAAGGCTATCTTAGCGAGAGAAGGAACTAAGGATATAAAAAAATATTTAACGTTGCTCATCACCCGCCGCAGACAACCTTTGCATCATAACCGACAACTCTCGGCGGTCGGGGTGCATGGGCATTGTTAGCCTGAGATCGCTTGATTCAAGTAATTCATAAGCATGGTGTATTCTCAAAATCTATCGGTGTGGGAGTAATGAGTTGCAGTAGGGAACACATCCTACGGCTGGTAACTGCTACATTTGCTCAAAATCCAATACCATTAGCACGCTATCCCATCCTTCCTTGAAATCAATATTATATTTCTTCTGAATTTCTTCTTCGAGCGGATTAAATTTCTTATCTTTATACCACCCCATAGCACTCGGAGCCGATTCAACCCACACTGCTTTTCCACCTTGTGTTTTTACATAATCTAAAGCTTTGCCTAACAACAGCCCCCCTGCTCCTTTCAACGTCGGGTGTCCAAGTAACCATCTTAGATACCACCTTTTGTTCGGATTGTCTCCGTCACCAGGGAATTTGGTTGTGGCTCTATTTTCGATAATTATGATTCCAATTGGAGTCCTGGTCTCTTTGTCAGATGCAGTGAAGATCGCCTGATCTCCATCTTCCTCTACGCTGTAATTGTCGTATTCCTCTGGAGCAGAATTTGAAAGTTGTTTGCTAACGTCATATCCTTCCTCTATCTGGTCCCATGATGGACTTGTCTCTTTGTCGTCTTTCTCGCGGATTTCCTCCCATATTTCCCATGCTCCCTTGGACATCCGTCGTTTTTCCCTTAATTCCTCCCAAGCATTGTGGATTGTATCAACAGCTTTCTTCGCGGACTTGCTCTTCTGTAACTCGATGATTATTTCTCGTATTTCTGCGGTATCTTTGGCTATTTTTATTGTTTCTTCTCTCACATATCCCTTACCGGAAATTTCTCTTTCCTCCACGCGTTTTAGTTTTAACCATTTGTTTGTAAGATGACCTACCTTGTCATTTTCCCTACGTTCTTGGTTCTCCTGGTTCGCTCCGCGTCTTGATTGGAAAATGTCTTTATCGTCAACTATTATTTTCTCCCCTCTGTACAGTTCTATTCCCTCGTTTTTGAACGGGTTAGAGCCATCGCCAAATAAACTTTCTTCGTCTGAAATTACCTCTGGAATTACCTCATGTGTTACATCCCAAACAACCACTGCTGTACGGTCTCGTTTTTGTACCATCTTGGAGCCAACTTTCGCTTCACTTTTCAATACGGGGTTTTCTTTGGGCTGGGTTGCCCCGCTTCTGGCTTGCTCTCCTCTCACATCCGCTTCTCTCTCCAACCCCTCATCATCATTTATTTGTAGCCCCTTGATCTGCATCGTCGGTTTTACCCTTCCCTGAAACTGCTGAACAACATGCCATGCTTCATGTGGTAAATGTTCCTCTTGTCCCGGTGCTACATGAATCTCTGTCCCTTGGGTATAAGCTAAAGCCTGTAACTGGGCTGTTTTTGGCGAATTGTAATGAACCCTGACATCATCTAACGCATATCCCGATAGGCTTTCTACCCCTGCTTTAAGCGCATTGGGCATACCAGTTTTGTTGGGGCGCTGTTCCACGGATGAATCTGGGCGATCGCCTGTTGTCTCACCTTTCGCTTGGATCGTGTTGGACTGAACAGGTGCTTGGGATTCAGTCGTCTGTGTTGCTTGAGAATTGCGAATGAGAATTTCCAACAAGTTTGGCTGTGCTTTAGCTCGCTCCATACGCTGTGCCCAGAAACTATCCATCTTGGCTTGCAGCACACCCAGCCTTTCTTGCTCTACAGGTGTGATGGTGTCGTGCTTCTCCTTTAACTGGAGTCCAAACGCCTCAAACTTATTCTGCTGAAAAGCTTCGTTCTCTATCTCTTCCTGGGTTGGGGGGTGTTGAGGTTCCTGGACGGGAAACGGACGAGGTGCAAACTGCGACGTGCTTGATGAGGACTGAGGAATTTGGGATTTGGATCGGTGGACACGCTCGAATGACATACTCGCACCTCGTCATATTTGTAGTTTTCAATACATGACCATGAACTGCGTAACCATGACTTTGCTTTGTCTCAGAAGTCTTCTGTTTCGCTGAAACGTGGTCAGGAATTTAGGAAGTCTAACTATTTATTATACGGAAAGTTTCCGTATAATCTTTTTCTAAATCCTAATACATCAAGCATTACAACGGATTCTTGTCTGAATATACGGAAAACTTCTTTTTTACATCCTTCTCTGGGTATTATACAGATTTTTTCCGTATAACTACCCTTCATGGGAGAATTATATGGAATTCGGACACAAGGATGTAAAAACCACGATGATTTACACCCATGTTCTGAATCGGGGTGGTAAGGCTGTGTGTAGTCTCCTTGATTAGAACTACTGGTATGCTCAATACATACTGGGGCTGAATGCTTCCGCATATCTACAAGCCCAGCCAATACTTCGCAATAGAGCTATCCCGCATTGGCTCTCAAAACTGTTACAATGGCTTGCTTGTGGTGACTAAAGTAAGAAACAAAGTGCAGAGTTTTCTTACTTTGAGCATTCAACATTTAATAGTTACAGGTTAGGGAGCTATGCCGGAACTAGCTTTCTGGTGATTCCCCTAAAACAGTTGCCGCCATACACTCCCTAACCCGCTCTCAGTGCTGAGAGTAGCGTTCTTATTCCTCAAGCAATTGAGTTAGGAGAAACGTTTCTCCTAAATTCATTTCAGGAAGAACCCAGTCGCTTTTAAGGTTGCTCAAAAGTATCTCGTCTCGCCAAATTCCCTAATATATTCCACCAACTCTCCAGTATGCCCCCCTGAAGAAATTCGCCCCAAATTACCCACCAGGATAAACAGTTCTCGCGCTCTACTCACAGCCACATTGAGTAAATTTGGTCGCCGATTGATAAACCAAAGGCTATCATTTGGTTGACATTGGCGAGTCGAAAAAATTATCACCGACTTTTGACCACCTTGGAATGTGTGAACTGTGCCAATGCTCTGCTTTGAAAAATCTGTCCAGCGAGATTTTAAGCGTTGAGTCAGCGCATCTACCTGACGGCGGTAAGGTGAAATCACGCCAATTTCGTTAAGAGCGTCAGTAGGATTTAAGCAATAACCCGCCGCTAACAACTCCTCAATCAACGCTTCTACTGCATCAACTTCTGCCCAATTAACGTTGTTCTCCAGCTTCCCTTCCACATTGCAAGCAATCAGGTTAGCACCCAAGCGAGAAGCTTTCGGCTCAGTTTTGATGATCATGCCGTAATTGCACAAGCGATCGCAGAAATCAGCAATCACCGGAACGCAACGGTAATGATATTTAAGGATAATCCCCTGACCAATATCTCTAGGTTGCCCTGATGCCCCGGCTGCTCGGTGATAAGCTGTTGTTGCTGTGGGGCTGTAGCGGTCATAATCTACATCCGTTAGCCCCTGCTCCAGAAAAGATTTGCTACGATATTCCTCTTTCTTCTGGTCGCTCAAATTAACAACTGGCTCCAATTGCAATGGATCGCCTACAATCAAAGCCCGATTACACCTAACTAAAACGGGGAAAACTTGATGCGGTGGAATCTGACCCGCTTCATCTACAATTACTTGATCAATACAGCCACTATCGGGATAGGGTAACAAATTGCGGATTGAGTGCAAAGTGCAAAGAAACACCGGAAATAACAGGCTGATATCCCGATAAATGTTTCTCCAATTATGACTTAACTGGCGGTAAGCATCCCATTCGCCATTCAATAATGCAATGTAAGTCCTAAAGGAAGCCATCACCTCATCTTTCCGTCGCAGAGCTTCTTGTTGCTGAAATTGCCAAGACCACTCAAACAACTCTACTTGCAGCGAGTGCAATTCGGTGTAGAAACGACTGTAAAAATCTTTGCTGGGATAGGTAGCTAGACGGTTTTCGATTTGAGAACGGCGAGTAATCAGGTCTTTGAGTTGCTGCTTTCTTGACTCTAGCTGCTGTTGTGTGCTGTCAATACAATTCTGTTGTTGCTGCCAGTTCAATGCTTCTGCTAGTAGCTGGTTAACACTCTGCTGGGCTGCTATGAGAGATTCAGTTGTTAGTGGGATTTGAAATTGAAATGGGGTGGCCAGTGTCGCTAACACAGGCATCTCTATCTGTTTGTGCAAGCGTTTGAGAACATGATGTGCGCTGGTTTTGGTTATCGACTGCCAGAATCGTTTAATCGTCTGCAAAAGCTTGACAAACCATTTGTTATCTCTAACAGAAGGCTGCCAGTAATCAACTCTAGGCAAAGAACGCCTTGCACTGCCAAGATGTTGTTTTATCTGCTGATAGGCTTCTACTGGAAACCTAGAGTAGTCGCTCCCGGATTCTAATGGTGACGAAGACTCAAATGCAGAAGTCTTGAGCGCCGACTCAACCGATTGTATATCAAGGCATAGCTCATCTAATAATTGCTTATCAACACAAATCTTTTGAAGCTCGTCTTCGTCTTGTTTTCTATAAGATTCTATTTGCTGAACACCTGCTAACAATTGTTGCTTCGTTGACTCCCATTCATCTAATTTAAATGTTTCTTTGGCTAACCAGTCGAGTGCAGCTTGCAAATTAGGTAAAACTTGGGTGTCAACCAAATCCCTAGAACCTCCTGATAAGTAGAAACGTTCAGAGGTCAAGTTGTTGGCTAAGATTTTCTCAACGTTATTTACAGCAAATTTGTTAGTGCTTGTCACCACAGTTAGGTTACTTTTATCCTCACCCGTTGTTGCCAAGTCCACGGCTCGACGTACCACTTGCTGCGCTATCTTATGTAACAACAGTGTGGTCTTGCCATTCCCCGGTGGCCCAATCACAGCAGTAATAGGATTTAACTGTGAATGTTTGAGAGCAATTGCTTGATAGTCATCGGGCTGTGAGTTGGGGAAAGCACCCAAATAAAGCATTTCATGTTGAGGTGCTTTTGGTTGTCCAAATAAATATTCGTAAGCCGGATGTCCGGGTCTTGCCCACCTCAAGTTATTCTCGAAGCTAATTTTCTGAAAATCTTTTTTGAGGTTGTAATTAAAAGCAGCGTAGTCAAAATCCAATAGATAAGGGAGAAGTTTTGACCGCACGGGGAACGGCGGTAATTCAATCAGTCCCATAAAATCTTGTAGTGTTTTAAAGGGACGATTGAAAGTAGTTTCCAGAAAAACTTTCAACCCTTCCCTTGTTACTAGGGACTCAGCCGCTTCTTCTTCCAGTCCGTACCACTGCATCAAATTGGGAATAACTGGCTGAAACTCGTACTGGGTTAAATCCCATCCGCCAGTGCGATAATTGCCCTCGAATATTGGAGAAACGTTGATGGTGAACAATGGGCGAAATTGACGGCGATTAGATTCAACTACATAAAGCTGCGGGAAAGCTACAGCAATTGATGGTAATTTTGTTTGCTCAAAGTTCTTTGCACTTTTAAACGGTTGCTTTATGTTTTTAAATAAAGACTCGTCTATTAATAATTTATCCCCTACCAGATTTACGAGAGAGTCCCAGATGTTCGGTTGTTCTGAATCGTCAGCTTCTACTTTGGCATTACTCAAATTTTCAACATGGATGTAATCTAACCAAGCTTTGAGTAATTCTCGAATCTGTGAATCTTGCGCCATCTCTGTTTCTCCCCTCGCACCTAATCATGAATCGCAGGTTAAAAACTCTCTTCGTAGAGATTACCTGAGAATTTACCCCAAGTCACTCATCCCCTAGTAAGGCTTCGAGCTTGTTTAAAAGGTTTACTAACTGCTTTTGCTTTCTAGGTTCTTTCCATAACTGACGCTTTTTAATGCGCTGGGTGATATTTTGGAGGCGGTCTGGTATTTGGTTAGATGCTTTAGATGAGGATGCTTGTTCATCATCCGTCCAAGCAGCGATTTTTTCTTTGATTTGGCTTAAAGACCAATCGTTAGCGATCGCTTCGGACAAAAGTTTTTTTCGGATTTCATTATTTCTTACCCGCGCCAAGACTTGTGCTTTGGTGTATTCCAGTTGACCGACTCGCAGTGCTATTAAAATTTCTTCGGGCAGATTGAGCAAAGGTAAACGTGTGGTGGTAAACGATAGCCAATTCATGAGTCCCAGGCTCAAAAACACCTCTTGTACCGTGTTTGATTGTTCTTCATCTAGGTTAGGAGAAACGTTTCTCCTAGATTCATTTTTCTCGGCTAAATGCTCAGAAATGTTGTCCTCAGATTGCGGGTTATCTGGGTTAGGAGAAACGTTTCTCCTAGATTCAGTTTCATCGGATAACTGGTCAGAAACGTTGTCCCCAGTTTGTAGATTATCTGGGTTAGGAGAAACGTTTCTCCTAGATTCATTTTTCTCGGATAACTGGTCAGAAATGTTGTCCTCAGATTGCGGATTATCTAAGTTAGGAGAAACGTTTTTCCTAGATTCATTTAATGAGTCTTTTGACGGCTGTTCCCCCTTGCTGTGAGCGTTCTTCATCCGGTACAGCAAGGATTTGACGGCTTCTACATCGCAATGCAGCCGGATTGCCAACAGGTGCAATATCCCTTCAGTTTCTTCAACAGGGTTAAGGTCTTCTCGTTGCAGGTTTTCAATCAAAGCCAACTGAAACGCTTGGTCATCAGATAGCTCACGCACAACCACAGGCGCAACTTCAAGTTCTACTTCAAGTCCTGCCCTATAGCGTCGTTCTCCTGCTACTAATTCGTATTTCCCTCCGCCAATTGGACGCACCAACAGAGGTTGGAGGATGCCATGCTGCTTGACTGACGAGACTAATTCTTTTAATGCTTGTGGGTCAAAGTATCGTCTAGGTTGCTGTTGGGGCAGAACTATATCTGAGAGCTTGATAGTAGTTTCAGTTGCGGCTGGCAACTCGGCATCTGGGGAGGATAACCAAGGTGCAGGGGGTGGAGTTGTAATTTGACCCCCAAAGGGTTTGTCTGTTTGTTTGCGTCGGTTCATAAAGCCTCCAAAGCCTTGGCGATTTCTTCAAGGATAGCCACTACAGAATGTTTGGGGTCAAATACTGCTAGGGGCGCACGTTCTTCTGACGCATCGACAAAAGCGGTGGCTCTGGGGATAGGTGGGAAGATCCGACCCCAAGCTGAAAGTTGAGATTGGATAGCTGCTAATGCGCGTTTGTCGGCTGAGTTCTGGTTGGCATACCGCGTAGGAACAAACCCTACTATTTGGATTTTGCGGTTGGCTTTATTTTTGACGTGGGTGATAGTTTGTAAAAGTTCGTCTGTTCCCTCGAAGGCTTTTATATGGGTTTCAACGGGAACGAGTACGTGTGTGGCCGCGACTAAGGCGATATAGGAAAGCAATCCTAAGCTGGGGGGACAATCTATAAGAATGAAGTCGTATTCATTTAGAACAGATTCAATGGCTTCCTTAAGGCGCAACTCGCGCATCGCAGCACTGACTAACTGCATTTCGGCTCCACTTAGGACTCGGCTTGCTGGAACCAAGTCCATGCCGTGAATGCCCTCATGAATCGGTAAGGGCTGCTCATCGATAATGGCATCAGCAATGGTTTTTTGTAACTGAGATGGCACTAACCCCATGAATTTGGTTAAGCTTGCTTGGGGGTCTATGTCGATGAGGAGGACGCGGTGTTTTCGTTTAGCTAAGTGGTATCCCAAATTTTGGGTTAGTGTTGATTTGGCGACACCACCCGCTTGGTTAAACAGGGCAATAATGCGGCATGGAGGGTCAGAAGTTGACACTGGCTTTCGTTCCTAGAAGATACGATGATCTTTGGTCAACCGGCTCGGTTTTACTTTCCAGTTTCTTGAAGTGTATCAGATGAAGAGAAGTCCTAGCTAAGACAGGAATTTCAGCAGTAAATTTTATAAAACTTGTCGATGTGCTTATAAAGTTCATAGCCTTGGAATTGGCAGTAGGAACACGAATCAACAGGCTATGCTTAATCCAGATTAAAAATATCCATTGTAAATGCCTTAATGAAGTCCGCTCCTGAATTTCCTGTCCTAATTGTGACTGAAGCACACTATGAGCTTTCCAGTAAAGAGATGATGGGGAGCAAGTATAAGTTTTGGTTTCAGCATGAAGAACTTGGTCGTTGCCTGTATAAGCAAGTAAAGCAAAATTTAGGAGAAGATTGGGCAGAGAAAGTTGCATCACAATTGTGTGAACTTTTGGGATTACCTCATGCTACTTATCATCTAGCAGAAACTTGGGAAGGTAATCGAGGCGTAGTTTCGCCCTACTTTTTGCCACCAGGAGGAACACTTGTTCATGGCAACGAAATTCTGACTCCAATTGTGCCAGACTACCCCACATTCGCAATCTACGGCAATAAACAACATACAATTGATATTGTGCTGAGAGTTATTGAAGCAGATCATGTGAGTCTCCCTATGGCTTGGACAGCACTGAGCGGTATCCAAAAAGCCGTAGAAGTGTTTGTTGGCTACTTCCTGTTAGATGCCTGGATTGGCAACGGCGATCGCCACCATGAAAACTGGGGTTTTGTCCGCAATAAGACGGCATCTACTACAGCAGAAACGGTACACTTAGCACCAACCTATGACCACGCCTCATCTTTAGGACGTGACCTCCCTGATGAACAAAGGCAGAAGCGCTCAATAGAGGCATACGCAAATAAATGTTATTCTGCTTTTTATGGCAGTGTTAAAGACAAAAAGCCCCTGAAAACAATTGAAGTATTTCACCGAGTTGCTCAACTTTATCCCCAAGCAGCCCATATATGGCTGGAGCGTCTTGAACGGATCTCCAGGGCGAATACGCTAGAAATTTTTAGTCGAATTAATAGAGAACGCATCTCAATTATTGCGGTTGAGTTTGCACAGAAGATTCTTGAATTCAACCAAAACAGGCTGCTTAATTTAAGGGAATCACTACAGTGAAGACACCTCAAACACTATTTTTAGCTTGGCAAGACCCTAACAGTCGCTTCTGGTTTCCCATTGGTCGGTTGACCTTTGATGGTACTTCGTACAAGTTTGTCTACACCCAAGGCGTGAAAGAGGCACAACAGAAGTGCTATTTTGAACCTTTATCTTCCTTCCCGCATTTAAATCAAGTATATACATCAACCCAATTATTCCCTGTCTTTTCTAATCGGTTGCTGTCTCGTTCACGCCCTGATTACGCAAGTTTTCTTCAATGGCTGAATATTCCAGAGCATGAAGATTCACCACTGGCAATTTTAGCCCGTAGTGGTGGACAACGGGAAACAGATAGTCTCACTGTCTTCCCCTGTCCAGAGCCAGATGAAGAAGGGCGATATCAGCTACACTTTTTCGCCCACGCACTGCGACACTTGCCTAAATGTGCAGTTGAACGTATTAATCACTTTCAGCCAGAAGAGAAGTTGTGGTTAGCTCACGAGTTTCAAAACCAATATGATTCTCAGGCATTAACTCTCAACACAGAAGATCACTATATTGTAGGGTATTGTCCACGTTACTTACGGAGTGAAGTTTTTGAGCTTCTCTGGAAAGACCCTAGTTCAGTAGACTTGCGTGTAGAGCGTGTAAATCTACCGCCAACCCCACTCCAGTTTCGTCTATTGTGTAGCATAACTGCTCAATGTAAAGACGACTTTCGCCCCTTTTCTAGTCCAGAGTATCAGCCCCTTGTAGAGTCAGATATTGCAACACCATCTTTCTTTCCTCCACCCTAAATTATCTCAACCAGAAAATCCGAAAGCTTTTGCTGATGGGGGACAAGGGAGGGGAAGCCACCACGCTTAGATTTATTGGCATTCGTGATTTTAAAAAATGAAATTAGTTTGGTCATAGGAGTCATCTATGGAAACTGAAGAAAGCATATTGCTTGGACAGAATCTATTTATATTGAGCTTTGCAAACTTGACATCTGTATCTTCCTAGTACTTTCATTGCATCAGGTGCTTCACTCACTCGAATTAATTTATTGTTGTTGTCATAGCAACCTGGGCAAAATGGCCCATCGTCTTCTATGTAGTAAAGCCCATCTTTGATTATTGGTTTTGATTTGGGATTTTTAAGTTTTTCAACTTCTTTTTCTAAAGCGTTTATTTTCTCTTTTAGATTAATATTATCTTGTGTTTGTTCTGCTAGTTTCATCTGTGTTTCAGCGAGTTTTATACTTAGTTCGCCAATAATTCTCATAAACTCGCCGCGCTTTTGAACATCTTTAATTCCATCGGCGTACTCTGCTAAGACTTTAATTCCGTCTATTGCTGCTTTTCCTGATGTGATTGCCTTAAGAGCATCCAAAGCATCCATTGTTTGCCTCTTCTCTAAAATTGAAAGGATTGTTTAAAAGTTAGAAACTATAAGCTAATAGGCATTTAAATTGCAACATAGTCACTATTACCTTTATTTTTTCGTTTTCGATACCACTTAATTACTAATTCACCTTTATTTAAAAGTTTATCTAGTAAAAGCTTCAATTCATCTACTGATTGAAAAAGACGATGAGCGATGTATTCTTTACATGAATACCAGACTAATTCAATGATATTGTAATCAGGACTATATGCAGGTAAAAACTCTAATATGAAATTAGGGAGTTCCTGGGCGATTTTAGCGAGAATATCTTTACGTTTATGGAAACTAGCATTATCTAAAATTAAAATAATCTTGGGGCCAAGCTCCTGGAAATCCTCAGTGCTGTTTCCCTGACTTATCCACTCTTCTCTAATTAATTTATTTAGTTGCTGCAACTGCTCATAAAATATATCTCCCTCACCTTTTTTAATAAAAAAACATATCCGCTTCCGATCTGTTTCTCGGATTCCTCCCATGACATTTACCCGTCCACGTCGCCGTTGACCTGTAATATTTTTTCGCCGTCCTCGCTTACCCCAGTTTTTGCGGCGAATCACACGTAAACTGAAACCGCTCTCGTCCCAAAACCATACCTGCATACGCTCTGGCTGCTCTCTTGCTATTGTCAAATATTGGGCAAGTTTCTCTTGGAATTCTGCTCTAATTAGAGGATCTTGTTTATCTTCTAAATCATATTTAGCCCAAATGTAACTATACTTTTTTTGCTTTAATATCCTCCTAACTTGAGAACTACTTAAATCAATTCCTGTTTGTTCTGTTAAATATGTTGCTAATCTTTCTGCTGTCCATCGACCAAATTCATAACCCAAATCTGATGGTTCTCTATCAACTGTTTTTAATAACAGTTCAATATATTCAGGCGTGGCTTTTCGGTTATGCTCATACTCTCGTTTATTATGTAAACTTTCTAGGTTATCTGGATCTCCATGCATAC
>NZ_WBKM01000058.1 GCF_015714725.1 Nostoc sp. WHI | reverse complement strand
TGCCACCATCCTTTGGTTTGATTAATTGCTGTTTGATGAGCCGACTCTGATTGAGAAAGCTTATGCAATAATATGGCGATACATTGACCCGCTAAAACTAACGCAGCCTGTCTAATTGTTTCTTCTCTTTCTTTAACTATTCTTCCAGACCACTCCTCGATATTTTTCAACTCTAAAAGTTTCGTTACATCCTCTTTAAAATCTGATAATGAATCGGCAAAATTTAGATTTGCATATATGTTTTTCTCCATAAAAGTAGATACTTCCTATTTCAAAACTATTCCTGAAAAGAAATTTTACCTTTTTTATAGTCGCAACAATGTACAGAAACCTCGTTTTTAGCACAGGTTGTGTCTTCTAACGAATATTACTCAGGTCATTGTATTAAATGTTTAATATGTACGTAAGAGTTTATTAGCGATCGCTCTCCAGGTGGGGTTATCTCACAAAATCGCATTGCTCCCATAATAAGAGTGTTGAACCGACGAACTCGTGGCCGCTTCGCTCAATTAGGCGGTGCTGGGACGGGGCAATAGTTTACTTGTGGGGATGCCTTGTTTATAAAAGCCCCGCCCAGCACTCCGCTACGCCGCCTAATTGCCACGAGTTCTTAAATCCTGGGAAGACGTTTTGACTCTTGGCAGCGTGAGCAGAAATTAGCTATGTCGTTTGCTGTATGGCGGGAGCAATAGTCAGTATTATAGTAAAGCAGCATAAGGGCAGGGCGAAAGCCCGTCGCTCCCGACTGAAGAAGAGTGAATCGTATACACAACCATGAATGTACAACTTGTTAATTCCCTCGTAGAAGTGGTATTAAACCTCTCCCCTGAAGAGCAAAAACTCTTTCAAGAAAAGCTTAGTAACAAGCATTTAACGTTACTAACTAGTAAACCTCAAACATCATCAGAGAGATTATTACTTTGGCAGGAGTGGATAGATACAGCACCAAAAAGCTATGCCAACCTTGATGATGAAGCTCTGCGTCGAGAAAATATCTACGATGATGAAGTATGACCCATTATTTATTAGATACCAATATCCTGTTACGCTCCAGGGATATAGCTTCACCTGATTACAATCTTGTCGATCGCACAATAAGGTATCTAATATCTAATAACCATCGATGTTTCATTACATCTCAAGTTTTAATTGAATTTTGGGTTGTAGCTACCCGTCCTGTAGCTGTAAATGGATTGGGATGGACACCAGAAGAAACCGAACGAACGGTGCAAATGCTAATAAATCAGTTTGAGTGGCTAGAAGAAACACCAGATATATTTCGCCTTTGGTTTAGCCTCGCTACAACTTATAAGATTTCAGGTAAACGCACCCACGATTTACGCATACAAGCAGTAGTGCTTGCCCATAACATCAGCCATATTCTGACTTTAAACCCAAAAGACTTTGTAGAAGTTGAAGGAATTACTATTGTTCACCCCAATAGCATAAAGAGCTAGAGGCTGGGATAAGCGTGCGATCATAATTTTTGATAAACAACACCGATTGACGCATCAACAGTTATCTTAAGTTGTAACGGTGCAGGTAAACCAACTCACTTATGAGCCGAATCATCGCAGTCTTTAACCAGGCGGGAGGTGTTGCCAAAACCACCCTTACCCAAAACCTGGGCTACCACCTAGCACAACTGGGTCATCGCGTTCTGCTCATCGACATAGATCCCCAAGCCAGCTTAACCATTTTTATGGGCTTGGTTCCAAGAGAGATAGAGCAAACTGTCAACAATGCCATTGTGGATGAACAACCCCTGCCAATTATTGAAGGAATTCATGGCATGGATTTAGCCCCTGCCAATATCTCTCTGAGTACAGCAGAAATGCAATTGGTTAATGCTTCTATGCGCGATTTCCGTCTCAAAGAAGCCATCGAACCAATTGAATCAGATTACGATTTTATCTTAATAGATTGCCCTCCCAGCTTAGGGCTACTCTCTTACATCTCCCTTGTAGCTGCCACTCATGTTCTTGTACCTCTACAATACCTTCGCCAAAAAAAGATTATGAAGAGAGAGGGCTGGCGTAGTAGAGTTATTGTCTCTCACAACGACAACTCAAAAACTACAAGCAGCCCATGTTCAACATCTTATCACTGTTACAATGCCTGTTACCGCAGATCAACGCTACAACGATGCGGCAATTGAACCAAATAATCCTGGCGATGTTAGCAATGAGCGGTCGAGTCACTATGTTGGGAATTTCGCGTTGGGCAGGCATTGGTGGTAGTTATCGGACGATGTTGCGGTTCTTTCATACAGTAATTCCTTGGGCGACGTTGTTTTGGCTATTTTTCCGCAAGCATTTGTTCCGTGCGAATGAGGTGTATTTACTTGCAGGAGATGAAGTTGTAGTGAGTAAATCAGGAAAACAAACTTATGGGCTGGATAGATTTTTTTCTAGCCTCGTTAGCAAACCTATATTAGGACTATCTTTTTTTACATTATCATTAGTAAGTGTTGAACAAAGGCACTCGTTTCCGATTCGGATAGAACAGGTAATAAAGAGCGATGTAGAAAAAAGTAGCCTGTCATCAACCCCAGAAATAAACAAGAAAGAGAAACGTAAGCGTGGACGACCAAAAGGGAGCAAGAACAAGAATAAAACAGAGGTTATTCTCACATCTGAATTACTAAGAATTAAGA
>NZ_WBKM01000362.1 GCF_015714725.1 Nostoc sp. WHI | reverse complement strand
CAGGTTTCAAACCAAGAAATTCAATCCTTGGAAGATGTTCTCAACGTCGGGATTGATGCTTACACAACTGATAAAGCAGACCAGTTGCTATCAACGATTCGCAATGCTCCCAAGGACGTGGTGAGCAAGTTTGTCTCTAAAGCGATGGAGGAAGAAGCTGACGTGGAATCCTTTCGTGCAATCGGTAACGAACTCGTTGAAGGGATTTTCGGTATTAGCTTGGCAAATGCAGCCGAGTAAATTTTTGGGATTAGCAGCAGCATTGAATATGCTGCTGCTGACGATCATTTTGGGAGTGGCAATTCATGGAGCAATACAAAGAACGGACAAGACAACAAATCAATATTCACCTGAAGACCGATGGCGAGCTGAATCTGTCAGGACTAACGCTAAAAGATTTGACTCCAGAAGAGTTCATTATCCTCCAAGAACTGATTGATGAATCGAAAGTGCGATCGCACAACGCCAACAGAGTTGAGGAATTGATGCAGCGAGGTTTAATGGCTCAAGGAGTGATTGCAGCCTTTGCTATTTTGATGTTTTCGTTCATCGGTATCTACGGTATTTATCGTTACATCGGTCAACAAGTTCAACAAATTCACGAGACGTATAGCAATGTTAGGTAAATGGCTTCCTGGTTTATTTGGTAGTAAAAATGACGGTATAGTTTCAACAGATTTAAGAGTGGGAGATGCTACTCAAATTGAGGGAAATCTACCTTCATCAATCCGCGATCGCTACACATTACCTGCTTACACTACAGCACAGCAAGTGTTGGATGAGGCTGAGGTGGCTGGCACTTTGAAGGCACAGAAGTGGCTACATACAAAGTTCTCCCGGCACAAGCTCAAACAGTTGCAATCTTTGGCAGAAATGTATAAAAACCAATTGGCATATTCCCAAGAAGCCATGAAGGTTGAGGAAGATTTGCAGCGTACCAGGGCGTTACATGGGGAAGCAGTGATTCGTCATGCCTTCGGTTCCCAGGAACAGCAGCGCCAGTTGGGGGGATACGAGAAAGCATTTGATGAAGTTGGTGATTCATTCAGGTTTTAGGAGGTAATGATGGAAATTAAGTTATCTCATGTTGGTTACGGAGTATGCGGGATTGGAATGTCTATGTTCATAGGCTATTTATCAGTTGCCAGTCCCATTAGTCGGTTTGTGCTGTGGATTATTGGCATGGTGTGCGTTTGTTGTTTGGCTTTGGGGTTATTTAATTTTGGTGGATTAGTTGCTAAAGGTTACGGATTCAATCGAAAAACTTTCATTATCGGGCTGATGCCTGGGGTGATATTTACGAGTGTGTTCTTGATGTTGGTTAGTGCTGGTGTAGCATTGGGAGTCAGGTAGAATGACATTTGAATTAGAGCGCTTAAGTTCTAGCGCTGTGATTAATGCGGAGCGAACTATTTTATGTTCATTGGGAGTATCAGCAGTCATGTGTCTGTCTGCTCCTTTTTTCTTAAACACTGACCGAATAACAACTGGGATGTTGCTTGGTGCTGGTACTGTTTGCGCTGGACTGTTTGGTGTGTCTGCTCAAATTAGTGAAAGTAAAGAAAAGGTGTACAAGTCTTTGCAAGAAGCTGATTTGAAAGCGCTTAAGCAGCACTTACAGGGACAAGCAGCTTATGATTATGTGACGACTGCGATTGCTGCCAAGCGCCGAGTTGCTGATTATGTAAATCGTCTGCCTGTTAATGAAAGACCCCGGTGGATAACTGAATATCAGTTACAAGGATTGGTGACACTTCCCGAACCACCAGCACAACAATTACCCCCACGTCCTGGTATTCCCAATCCCGATATTGCTGACATTGATGAAGAATTAGTGCAGTCGGTGATTAATCCGGGTGCGATGAAGGTAATGCATGTCATTGCTGCTAATTATCCTGAGTACATCAGAATTGATGGTGCTTGGATCGATGAACTGTGTAATGCTGCATCTAATCAAAATATGACTCTTCGCAGTAATCACCATTTTTACCTTTCTGGCGGTACACAGTC
>NZ_WBKM01000189.1 GCF_015714725.1 Nostoc sp. WHI | reverse complement strand
ACGGATACTGTTGGCGAAACATTACTTAACATAAAAACGCCGATTTTACCGTGTATTACATGGGAAGGGTAATTCTACCTTCCCATGTAATACACGGAAAGAAAAAAATTAAGTTAGCTGCCTCAATAATCAATAAACTAGAAGAAATACCTGTGGAGGCAGTATATGTGCTTACATCCTGAAGAAATTCCTCCTATTCCCGATGAAACGGTACGTGTAGCCAAGGCCGCATTTCCAAAAGGTAATTTATATATGCGCTTGCGTGATGAACTTGGGGTCTTTTATCAAGATGAAGACTTCGCTGCACTTTATCCGCAACGCGGTCAGCCAGCGCAAGCACCTTGGCGGTTGGCGATGATACTGGTGATGCAGTATTTAGAGAATCTCTCTGATAGACAAGCAACTCTTGCAGTGCAAGGGCGAATTGACTGGAAATATGCTTTGTCCCTAGAGTTAACAGATCCAGGTTTTGACTTTAGTATTCTAAGCGAATTCCGCGATCGCTTAATAAGAGGTGGTGTCGAGCAGCAAATACTAGACTTGATGCTGTCGAAATTTCAGGAACTCAAACTACTGTCAGCAAGAGGAAAACAGCGCACTGACTCAACCCATATACTAGCTGTAGTCAGGGATTTAAGCAGACTGGAACATTTAGGGGAAACGCTGCGCTATGCCTTAAATGCTGTGGCTGAAGTTGCACCTGTTTGGCTGAAGTCACTAGCTCCGGCCGAGTGGTACGACCGCTATAGCAAACGTCTTGAAGATTCTCGACTCCCTAAAACACCTACCGAGAGGGAAGCATTAGCCGAGATAATTGGTGCGGATGGTTTTCATTTACTCGATAATATCTATTCCCAAACTTCCCCCATTGATCTACGACAACTGCCAGCCGTAGAAGTTTTGCGTCAAGTTTGGTTACAGCAATACTATGCACCAACAGACAAGATTCAGTTACGCAACGAAAAAGATGGGCCACCGGGAGCGGTACGAATTCGCTCTCCCTATGACTTAGAAGCTCGTAACAGCACCAAACGCACTACTAACTGGACAGGGTACAAAGTGCATCTGACAGAAAGTTGTGATGAAGACTCACCTCATATTATCACTCATGTAGAAACGACTGCTGCCACAACTCAAGACGTAACAGTTGTTCCCTCAATTCACCAAGCTTTGGGAGAAAAAAAACTCCTGCCTCAACAGCACTTGGTTGACCAAGCATACACATCAGCACAATTACTTTCTACCTCAGAGCGAGACTATAACATTGACCTGTTGGGGCCAGTAGCCCTGAACGTGGGATGGCAAGCAAAAGCCGGACTGGGATTTGATTTATCTCACTTTAAAATAGATTGGCAACAGAAAGCGGTCTATTGTCCTCAAGGTAAGCGTAGTTACCTTTGGAAAAAGAATAAAAGTGTTTATGGTAAACCTGTAATTTACGTTGAGTTTCGGCAACGTGATTGTTTGGCTTGTCCAGTTCGGAGTCAATGTACTCATGCAAAAACAAACCCTCGCGGGTTAACTATACAGGCGCAATCCGATTACGAAGCCCTTCAAAAAGGCAGAGAGCGACAAAAAACTGAACAGTTCCAAAAACAGTATCAACTGCGTTCAGGCATTGAAGGTACTATCTCTCAGGGCATCCGAGGATTTGAATTGCGCGATTGCCGTTATATTGGGTTAGCTAAAACTCATCTACAGCATATTTTGACTGCTGCCGCTATCAATCTAGGTCGAGTTTTTGCATGGTTAGAGGAGATACCACGGGCTAAAACTCGTTCCTCACACTTTGCAAGATTGGCAGACACTATTGTGTGCTAGATAATACCCGTTTAGGCTGTTACTCAAAAATCAATAAGATTTAAGTCTGATTCCGTGTATTACATGGTAAAACCTCCTCATCTCCCGTTAAGCTTCCGATGTAATACACGGTTAAGTTTATGTGGAAACGAGATATTCAGGGAAAGTTTGCGCTCAAGAATGATGACTATCGTGAAGTACGTTCTTTGCGATTAACAGATAAGACTTGGAAGGCTCTTGGTATTGCTTCGGAATGCTTAGGCTTAACCCGTGCTGATTATTTAGAACACATTGTTAGGCATAACGATAACCCTTGTATTACACGGGAAGACTCAGATTTTTTAGCTCCCATTCAACCAAGTATTACACGGCAGAGTGAGTCACATCAGATATCTAATACCACAAGCGCTAAACAACCTGTCGGTTTGCCACCGATAAGAGAACTTGAAATTTTACGCGATCGCATTTTGTCCCAACTGAAGTTAGGTAAGCAAGCTACTGGGTATAAAACTGCTCAGAAGGTTCTCAATCGTTTCATTGCTGAACTAATCGGTTCAGTTTAGCTGTTTGGGGAATTCGCCAACGGTATC
>NZ_WBKM01000164.1 GCF_015714725.1 Nostoc sp. WHI | reverse complement strand
GCCCCCCTGCCCCCCTGCTCCCCAAGATTGGTAAGATTTTACTGCCGTCAAGAGCGGAGATCGTTTAAGCTAGCTGAAAGATTCTTTGATTAGTGGCTTAGAGGCGGTAGTGTGCCGAAATATGTTCGTTTGATTTCTCTTCTCATGGTCTGTAGTTTGTGGAGTATGCCAAAAGCCGCTAACGCGCAGGCATTAATACCCCATACACTGCAACTAGATGCAGCAAAGTTGGAGAAGCAAGGGTTGAGTCTGGCACAGGAAGCGGCTCAACTAGCTCAGTTTCAACAGGTTGAATTAGCTTTGCCACGAGCGCGACTGGCGACTCAACTGGCTCCTAAGAATGATAAAGTATGGTTGCTGTTAGGTGGATTGCAGTTGCAAACCAAAGAGTTTGACGCAGCGATCGCTAGCCTGAAAAAAGCGCAATCTATCAACCCCAAAAATGGTGATATTCTGTTTGCTTTAGGTTCAGCGAATTTTCGGCAGCAAAAGTACCAAGATGCAGCTGTTAATTACCAAGATGGTTTGAAGTTAAAACCCAATGATCCAGAGGGGTTATTTGATTTAGGTAATGCTTACTATTTGCTGGGTCGATTGCCAGATGCGATCGCACAGTACAATCAAGCCGTCTCCCAAGATAAAAAATTCTGGCCAGCACTCAATAACATTGGCTTAATCAACTACGAACAGGGTGATATTCCAGAAGCCATCAAACGATGGCAATCTGCTGTAACCCTTGATAAGCAAGCCGCAGAACCTTTATTAGCCCTGGGAGTGGCGCTGTATACTAAAGGCGATCGCCAACAAGGGCTGACCCTGGGAGAAGCCGCACTCCGCATCGATCAGCGCTATGGTAATTTAGATTTCCTCAAAGAAAATCTTTGGGGCGATCGCTTACTGTCTGATACGAAAAAATTCCTAGAATTACCCCGTATTCAAGCAGCCCTACAGCAAAGAGAAAACTCATCGTCAAGCCCCAAACAACAGCCTACCCAATAAGAGTGGGGAGTAGGGAGTGGGAAGTAGGTAATAGATAGGAAAGAGGTAATTTTTTATTCTCCCCATTCCCCATTCCCCAT
>NZ_WBKM01000264.1 GCF_015714725.1 Nostoc sp. WHI | reverse complement strand
CCCCACTCCCCACTCCCATAACAATTCCCCTAGTTCAATCATCTCTTCCCTCTCTTTCAGATATAAACTAACGGGGGAGGGATCGATAAGAACTAGGGGTATTTTTGTGCGCCTGCTGACAACAGTCGCAGCTTTACGCTGCTATTTAACTAAACGCTGCTCAGAAAACAAGCTGATTGCAGTTACAGAGAATCTGCTAGTAGATGAGATGACTGGTTGGCACCAGACGGCACTCGGTCTGGTGCCGACAATGGGAAATTTGCATCAAGGTCATTTAAGCTTAATTCAACGAGCGCGGCAAGAAAATTCTACGGTGATTGTCAGTATTTTTGTCAATCCTCTGCAATTTGCTCCCAATGAGGATTATCAACGCTACCCCCGCACTTTAGAGCAAGACCAACAACTTTGCGAACAAGCTGGGGTAGATGCAATTTTTGCGCCGACTCCGGAAGAAATCGCGATACCCCCGAAAAGTATACAAGAATCAACGGGTACACAAGTTATCCCCCCATCTGCTATGATATCAGGCTTGTGTGGTCGTTCTCGGCTGGGTCACTTTCAGGGTGTCGCTACGATTGTAACCAAGCTTTTCAACTTGGTACAGCCTGACCGAGCCTATTTTGGCCAAAAGGATGGTCAGCAATTGGCAATTATTAAACAGCTAGTAGCTGACTTAAATTTGCCAGTAGAAATTGTTGCTTGTCCAACAGTACGAGAAGCGTCGGGTCTGGCTTTGAGTTCTCGTAATCAATATTTGACTGCAACGGCAAAAGAGGAAGCATCGGTGTTATGTCGCGGCTTGCGACGAGCTGAAGCTGCATTCATTGCAGGCGATCGCGATCGCAGCAAGTTGATCGCAGTGGTACAGCAAGAAGTGGCAATGGTCAGCACGGTTTTAGTGGAATATATTGAATTGGTTGAACCGACTACGTTGATGTCTTTAGAAAAAGTTGAGGAGGAAGGAATGGTGGCGATCGCAGCTCGTCTTGGTTCTACACGTTTGATTGACAATACCATCTTGCGCGATCGCCAACCCATTATCGCCATTGATGGCCCAGCCGGTGCTGGGAAATCCACAGTGGCACGTCAAGTAGCAGCAAACTTGAATTTGGTATATCTGGATTCAGGAGCGATGTACCGTGCTGTTACTTGGTTAGTGTTGCAAAATAAAATTGCTATTGACGATGAGTGTGCGATCGCTGAATTAACTAACCAGTGTAAAATTGAACTGACTCCCACCCAGGATTTACAATCCACCGTGCGGGTTGGGATTAATGGTACTGATGTTACCCAGGCAATTCGCACGATTGAGGTAACATCTCAAGTATCGGCGATCGCTGCACAAAGGGCTGTACGTCAAGCACTGGTTAAACAACAGCAAAGTTGGGGTAAAAAAGGTGGGTTAGTCGCTGAAGGGCGGGATATCGGTACTCATGTATTCCCCGATGCTGAAGTGAAAATCTTCTTAACTGCTTCTGTGAGTGAACGCGCCCGTCGCCGCCAGCAAGACTTTAACAAACAAGGTCAACCCGAAGTGAGTTTAGAGCAGCTGGAACGGGATATTGCCGAACGTGACTGGAAAGATAGTACACGCAAAGTTTCTCCTTTGCAAAAAGCAGTGGATGCGATCGAAGTTCAAACCGATGGACTGAATGTATCTGAAGTCACCGCAAAAATTGTTAACTACTACCAGCAGCGTTTATCTGAGCGGTAATCATTACAATTTGCTGTTAGTTTTTTAATTCAAAAGGGTGGTAAGTGATTATTCACCTACCATCCTCAAAACTGTATCCAAAAACACAATATTAGATAATTTTACTATTGGCTATCTTTGTTGAACATCAAGCCTTGTATTAAATCATCTCGCTTTCGACTGATTGCTCATATTGCAATTAATCATACTCAAGGTAGAAGTATGAAAGCTTTAATTGCTAAGTGTTAATTATTTATCGGTTTCTGGCTATGAAATATTAATCATTTTTATTTATATATTTATAACCAGGACTTACGCATTGACAAGAAAGAGTAAATATGAGTTATTTGAAAAACCACATTTGTCGTAGGGGCAATTCATGAATTGCCCCTACCGTGCGGGTTTACAACAATCAAAGAATGATTCATAAAAACCTGAAACGACGTATTTACGTTGATACACAACATAATTCTTTTGTACAGTGCGTAAGTCCTAATAACTTAAGTAATTTTTTCCATCTTCACTTGATCTTCACTTTAGTAGTAGAATGACGATGTTAAGTTTTATGTTCCCTCATTAAGGACACAAAACTGCTAAAAACAAAAGCTGTTAATTTCCTAAGCTTCTGCAATAGTTTAAAACTGGAAACCGATAAAGAGAGGATTTCACAGAATGGCATTTGTACAAGAACCACTACCCTTTGACATTAATGCTCTAGAGCCACATGGTATGAAAGCTGAGACTTTCGAGTATCACTATGGCAAACATCACAAAGCTTATGTAGACAACCTCAACAAGCTCACTGAAGGTACGGAACTTGCGGATAAGTCGCTGGAAGAAGTAATCAAAGTTTCCTTCAAGGACTCTTCTAAAGTAGGAATCTTCAACAATGCTGCCCAAGTTTGGAACCACACCTTCTTCTGGAATTCCTTAAAGCCAGCAGGTGGCGGTGCACCCACTGGTGAACTCGCAGCCAAGATTGATAAAGATTTTGGTAGCTTAGACAAATTCAAAGAAGAGTTCTCTAACGCCGCCGCAACTCAGTTTGGCAGTGGATGGTCTTGGCTGATTGATGATGGTGGTACGCTAAAGGTGATTAAGACACCAAATGCAGAAAACCCTCTAGCTCATGGTCAGAAGGCACTCTTAACATTAGATGTTTGGGAACACGCTTACTACATTGACTACAAAAACGCCCGTCCGGCATTCATTAAGAATTTCCTAGAACAGTTGGTTAACTGGGACTTTGCTGCTGAAAACTTAGCCAAAGCTTAATTAACTGCTAGTTTTTAACTGGTTGTGACAGTGGCTTTTAACAGCTATATAAAGCGGAAACAACCAGTTAATTTAGTAATAGTAATACTTACTGACAGTCACGAGTTCTATCGTGGCTGTTTTTATTTGACTGGAGCACATTGTGAAGATATTGTATGGGCATATAGCTATAACCAAAACAATACTGAGCTTTTGGTCTGACTTTTCACGGTATCTGAAAAACCTCTCTCTAAATCTCTCTCCTAAAAGGAGAGAGACTTTGAATTTTCCCCCTTCCCGTGCCCTTCCCGTGTCGGGAAGGGGGTTAGGGGGTTAGGTTTTCGTGGACTTATCCACATAACGTGAAAAGTCAGAGCTTTTGGTAAGGATTTTGTAAAGTTAAGTTAATTAAGTTTAAAAAAACTCATAATTAAGTACGTGTTTTGGAAGCCTTCAATTCCAGACCCATGTCTATTAACCATTCAGAGATTATCTCTCTGCATCTTTGGACAACGGTTATGTCTTTATGGAGAATCACCAGCCCCGTTGGGGCGGGTATAGGGTGTGGGGTGTTGGGTTGCAGGTTATAAAGAAGCCCCAACAGCCCTAAAGTCAGAAGC
>NZ_WBKM01000091.1 GCF_015714725.1 Nostoc sp. WHI | reverse complement strand
TTTACAGCAATTTTCAGGTAATTGAACCACAAAAAACGGTAAGCTAAACAGGAAGTGATTGTCAAATTAAATGCCAGTATCTTACTCCAAAGATTTGCGTGGTCGTGTGATTGCCGCTTGGTTAGAGAAGGAAGGTTCGCAACGCCAACTGGCTCAAAGGTTTAAGGTCAGCTTGTCATTTGTACGCAACGTGCTACGTTATTATCGTGAAAGTGGACAAATTGAAGCAAAACAACGTGGGGGGTACCAAAAGCCGATAATTCAGGATGAACATCTCAGCACGATCAAGTCTTTGGTGGAAAGTAAGAATGATTTGTTGCTAAGAGAATTATGCGTTGGGCTTTGCCCCGCCGCAGGCATCGCTATGCAGAACGCACAGGGACTAGTGTAAGTATCACAACAATGCATCGTGCGGTAGAAAAATTAGGTTTACGGTGTAAAAAAAAGTCTCTATGCCAGCGAACAAGATACCCCAAGAGTACAAGAGTTAAGACATGACTATCGCCGTTGGTTAGATAAAATTGATGTCAGAAACCTGATATTTGTCGATGAAGCGGGATTGAATTTATCAATGTCACGCTTGTTTGCCAGAGCAGTCAATGGCGAAAGAGCAGTTGGTAATATACCTGGTACTAAGGGTGGGAACGTGTCTTTGATTGGAGCTTTAAACCTTGATGGGCATGGTACACGCCAATACTGCCCCAATTTTAGCCACTGAGTTCTTAGCCCTTTGACCAGATTTTTCAACACAGTTCGCATTGAATCCGATGACCATAAGTTCATCGCAATTACCAAACAAACTACTAAGTGTGATGGCAATTTACGCTTTCGTGTTTCCCTACTCTCTGTCTGTCCTAACACTTGCACAATTGTTTCCGGTGGTATCGCTGTTTCTATCGCTTTTAGCACTTCCCCTGATTCAATTAAGAGTGAGACCAACGAAAATTCTTTGAGTTGCATTTAGATGCGCGTGTTTTTCAGTACAAGACTCAATTTACCTGTTTTTGTCCTTAACCGAAAAGTATTGGATGCCTATTAGGATTTACGCTTAAAAATTCGCTGAGAAAATTGGGTATAAAATTGACTTTAACGTTGCCAATCATACATTAATCGTCCATGATGATCACGCACAAGTTCCCATTCGCCATGACGATATGGTTGTCCGTGATAACGTACAGAGCGATGGCGTCGTCTATAATAATGTCGTCGATTCTGCTGGCGTTGATAATAATATTTTCCAGTCCGTTGCCGTCTATGATAACGTCGTCGAGTTCTTCGGTGAGCTAACAAAAGCTCTTCACTTTGCTCTCCAACTAATTTTGTCTGTCCATCAAGACTCTGTTCATTGAGAACATGATTGAGAGTAGTATCCTTAGCTTCAGCCAAAGCAGGTGGATAAATGAAGGCTAATAGCAGGAACACAATTGAGGATAGCTTTTTGCAACGGTTCACGTTTTTGTTTTTCCTAGACTATGGGTAATAATTTTATTTAATACTTAAGTTGAGCAACTATATAGTTCAGAATTCACAAACCTGAGTAACTAAAAAGTAATGAAAGTACTTATGTTAAATGTGAAAAAGTTCGAGTAGATTCTAATAGTAAGGACGCAGTGTTAAGCTGTTACCTCATCACCAGAAGCCACAATCACACCATTGCAGCCATCCCACTCACCATTAAGCATTAGAGCAATCTCACTAGCGGTAGCAGTTGAGTCAAATAGTAAAACAGAGTATTTTTGCTGCGGTTTTAACCAGTTATTCCAAACAATCGAGATAATATTTTTCATTTCTATAGGAATCATATTTGATTTCTGAAAAAACTAAGAGATACTACTGAGGTGTGTATCTGTCTAAGAACGAACAATGATAAACCAGGATCTACAAGCCGCGATACCTTCGGTGAGCTTCGCTAACGTAGAACTACAAGAATTTATAGATGATCGCCCAGATGCGCGTGAGGTAAGGAAAGCTTTGGCAGTTAAACTGGTTTATCAAGGTTACAAGTATGAAGAAATTCAAACAATTTTAGATGTGTCACTTGGTTCGATAACAAGCTGGAAACAAGCCTACGAGGAATATGGAATTTCGGGGCTGCACTTGAACCACAAGGGAAGAAAAGGCTACTTAACTGCTCAACAACGAGAAGAAATCTTAAGTTGGTTTCAAACAAAGGAGTGTTGGGAACTTGGCGAACTCGAATATAAATTGGCTTTTGAATACGATCTAACTTATGAATCAAAACGGAGCTATTACGATTTATTTGATGCGGCAGGAATTAGTTGGAAGAAAACTACTTCTTTGAATCCCAAAGCTGACGAGGACGCTGTTGCTGCAAAAAAAAAGAGATTGAAACACTGTTGGCAAGGCATCGGGAGGAAATCGAGACAGGAAAGTTAAAAGTATTACTGCTTGATGAATGTCATTTAATGTGGGGAGATTTAAGCGGATATGTTTGGGAAAGAGCTGATCAAGAGATAGCAGTGAGAGTTGTTAATGTACGAGATAAACAGACATACTACCGGGCAGTTGACTATCTGAAGGGAGGCTTACTGCTCAAAGCATATAACGCAGGTAACTCAGAAAATACGATTGATTATCTACGTTATTTATTAGATCAGTCGCCCAACCAAAGATTACTTCTTTTTTGGGATGGTGCTTCTTACCATCGTTCACATTTGGTTCAAAACTTTTTAGGCGAGATAAACCTAGAACTTACGCATTGACAGAAAAGTGATACTATGCAGTAAATCCCAACTTCTGTGATAGGTGTTCTAAAATAAAGTCACGAGCTACTTGAAGAGATAAATTTCTTTGGAGTTCATACCAATTTTCAATTAACTCTTCTACCCGCATTAATTCTAATTGTGTAAAAGCTCGAATTGCGCTAAAAAAGTGAGTTCTAATTGCCTCAGATGTCCTCACCATAAATCGACCAATACCACATACTTGTTTAATCGCTCTGTGGTAGCATTCAATCCCCCAATGAATTGAATGTAATGTTTTAAATTCTGTTTGGCTAATTCCAATTAGTGCATTTTCTTCAGGTATATATATCATGTAGTATCTGTGAGTTTCGTTTTTGAAACTTTTCCTAAATACTTTCACTTTCCCAAACTTTTTTAGATG
>NZ_WBKM01000131.1 GCF_015714725.1 Nostoc sp. WHI | reverse complement strand
TCGGCGCGGACAATGCGAGATCCATATTCATCCGCTAACCACTGGTGAGTCGCTTCTACCCAGTTATCCAACTTTTGTGGTTCATAGTAACCGGCTTGGGTGGGGCAGTCGGGACGGAAATAACTGGGCGATGCACTCAACAGTAACTCCACGCAGTACACCGCATCAGTGCGAATCTTCCGCTTCTGCTCCGAGTCCCCTATCTTGGCTAAGACTAAATCCTCTAGTCGTTCCTCTGGGTCGAGGCTACCGATGAACCGAATATTTTTTTGAGTGGGATCTGCATTAGGGGTTTCTCTTTCTCGCGCGGTGTGAGATGCACTCCCTGATATGTTACCCCGCTTTAATTTTTTTAATCGCGCGATCGCGTATGCCATTTTTTATCTACGCTAAAATTTGGAAATACAAGTTTTTGGGCTGACCGACTGAGAAACAAATATCACTCAAGTTATTGCTGTTTTTTCTCGATTTTACGCCACTTTTTCAGCCAAATCGCTCAAATGCGAAAATGGAAAAATAACCGTAGTAAGTACGACTATTCTAAGCCGCCCTACAGCATTTCACAGGCAATTCTCCCGCTATCCCCAAGATTCCCTTAGTAGCATAGTCACTATTAACACAATTTTAACCTAAGTAGAGAACATCTGACTTTCTGGGGTTTGGACTAAAAAACCACGCAATAGCAAGGCTTTCGGGCTATTTAACTGTCAATAACTCTTCATTAATGACAATAAACGGACTGATAACAGAATTTTTCGAGAATTATTCAAGAGTAAAATGGTTGACAACGGAATTTCTTGGCAGTCCTCGAAGTTAATCAGTGCTAATTTGTAGCGCAACAGGAAAAAGACTGGCTTTTTGAAGTATAAAAGCAATACTTTTGTAGTATTCATTCTCAATAAAATTGGTCTTATTGAGAATGTGAGAAACTGGACAAATCGCCTCAAAGCTTGTTGGAGTAAGTATTAGAGGGCAATTTTTCAAAAAAGTGATGTGCAAAATAGCAGACATTTTGTACCTGATTGTCAACATTTGCTGACAGCTATAACAGTTACAAGCGTGTATGAGCGGTGCAAAATAGCAGACATTTTGTATATAAATAGGGGTTTTAGGTGCAAAATGTCTGCTATTTGTAACTGTGACTAATAATACATTTTTACCACGTAAAAGCAAATAAAACCCCGGTAAATTAGTAGGGATTAAAAAAATGAGGGTTTAAGTGAAGGATTAGAAGAAAAAATGCGGTGTTGTATGTGCATTCATTGTTAAGTAAATGCTTCATTTAGGCAGACAACATAAATTTCAAAAGCAAAAATATTAAATTTAGTTAAGTTAGGCAGTATCAAAATAAAAATAAAAAAACTGGGCGATAAAAATTAGTGTAATAATTTTAAGAAAGCGCGTTACGCTAATCAGAATTTTAGTCAAAAAAAAATGAATGATTCTAGATATAGAGTAGTGTCATTTAGAAGACCAAGTGACAGTGCAGATGCAGAAGTAATTGATTACTTGAGGTCAAAGCCTTTAAATTTGAAGGAAGATTATTCGGAAACAATTACATCGACACTAAAGAAACACTGGCTACCTCTAGCCTTGTTTTCTTCGGGGCTGAGGGGAGAAGAATTAAGACAGATTGGCATTTGGGCAATTAGTCAACTAGAAGCACAAATTAGTATGATTCGGAGAACTTGCGGGATAGCACCAGACCCGCTAGTGGTGACATCAAATATATCAATGCAAGCATCAAACATAGTGGCATCAGATAGTCTATCTGTCTTAGGGATTACTTCGGGAGATGGACAAATAAGTTCTACTGATGAAGAAGATGAAGACCATGACGATGACGATGAATTTCTTTCCTCGCAAAACTATCAAGAGATGAGCGACAT
>NZ_WBKM01000272.1 GCF_015714725.1 Nostoc sp. WHI | reverse complement strand
AATTAATTGCGAATTGCGAATTGCGAATTGCGAATTGTTTTTGATGAGCAAGAATTAATCATGAATTTGTCACAAGCTTACGAACAATGGGAAGAAACCACTAAGCAGCAAGGAGTACAAGAGGGAGTACAACTTGAACGCCGTCAAGTTGTAGAAAACTTGTTAAGATTCCGGTTTGGTTTTGTGGACGAGGAACTCTCAAGAGTAGTCGATAGTTTGTTGCAGTTAACTCCAGAAGAATTTACTCCCCTGTGTCTTCAGTTATCTCGTGAAGATTTGCTGGCAAGATTTAATTCACATCAATAATCTATACAGGGCAAATAATTAGTAATAAAAAGCGCTTTTGTGAAATCAAGAGCGCTGTTTTATTGGCTCCACGCTTCATATATCACAATTAAACGGCTACGCCAATGCGAAAGTGAAATGTATTGGTATTGAACAATGAACCCTCAAGAAACATCAGATTTATTTGCTGCCTTAATGCGCCAAGAGGAACTACTCAAGCAGTTAGTTGCAGCAATCAATAAGCCAAAACTGGGATTGCATTCTGATGCTGGCAGTTGTAAAATCTACTGCAATCGTCAGCACGGAGGGCTGTGGTACACCCTCAGTAATAGTGAACCGAGTGCTGTTCCTCAAACTGCCTTGACTGGATATCTTAAAGAACTGCGGTTTGAGAATACAGAACGCCGCAAAAAAGAAACCTGCAAGTTGCTGATAACTATTCAAGCAGACCGGACGTATATCTTAGAATCCGGTTATGATACTCACTTTTCTAAAAGCTTGTTAACCGCGATCGCAACTTTGACCCCACAACAATTATATTCTCCCATCACACTACAGCCGCAGCCAGGGACGACAGATGAAAATGTGTTGTTCTGTCGCGTATGGGTAGAGTCGGAATTAGTCATGGCATCCTATAACGAGCAAACAGAGTGGCGACAAATCTGGGAACAGGCTTTAGCTGTAACAAAAGCTGCGAATGAGATAGCGTTTTAACTCGTTGTTAATTGGTTTAGGCAACTGTAATTAGAAGTTGTTTAAGCCTTGTCTACAGCTTGCTGTGCTGTGTACTCACCATTACTACTAACAATAAATGACTACAACAATCGTTCACCCTAGCCTCGAAAACTTACAGCAGTTTTCTGGCTCGTTCGACATTGAGAAACTATTGCAATCTGAGGGAGTTTTGCCGTGGCTTTTAGCAAATGGCTGGAACTATGACGATGAATCTTGTTTGATTGCGAATATTATTGATGAGTCTACAAGCCTGGATCAAGTTTGGGACTCTGAAGAGTTTGATTTTAAGGCTCTACCTGATGAATTAAAGGAAAAACTCAATCAAATCTTTGAGCATTTCTATCTGTAATTTTCTGTCATTTTCAATTCCACCGACTTCAACGACTAAACGTACATCTGATAGTGGTTCTAGATAAACAAAAAGTTGCCGCTTGACCAAAAAAGAATCAGATTATGCGTGAAAAACTCTCCAGTCAGATTTAATCAGTCTGACTGGAGAGAAAAATCGATTCCACGACAAATTATGACACACTTCATACTACTGAGATGGAATTAAATTTGATTAAAGTTTACGACACAACACTGTTAAGCTCCTCAAAAGTTTACCAAATTAACGGTACGCTTTCCCAATATTTGGGTGATGAAGGTACTATAAAACATCCACAGTTTCTATTTTTACCTCTGCCAAATCAAAAGAAAAAAGCCAGCTTTCGGCTAAATCGAAACAAACTCATGACTCGTTGTTATGAAGTCGAAGGCATGGTTTATGAAAAGCCTGCGGTACAGGATAATTCACAGCAACTTCAGCTACTTTAAGCCATGTCCATACATAAACCACCAGTCATTAAAAGACATATTAGGTTACAAAATAGCTCTACAAAAGTAATCTATAGAGCTACTACAGACATTCACAAATTGAGAAATAGCCACAAAGAAAGCTTCGCTTAATTGAAAGTGAAAATAATGATGGAGGTGAATAATCATGGTACAAGTAATCGACAACACTATCGCTGCAAATTTCCTAACTGATGCAGTAGTCGAACGCCACAATTTCTCCCAGTTAAATAAAACTCGCATTCGCTTTCGTATTCAATTAAAGAAAAGTACAAAATCTGCTGCTCCTAAATGGGCGGATGTGCTAAAAGCTGAAGTCTCTGAAATTGAATCAGACCTCGTTAAAGTTACTAATTCCGAAGTTGGTTTGCGGGGTATTAAGGTATTTAAGAAATTGGATGAGGCTGCTGCCCAATTGAGGCAAGAAATTGCTTCGGTTCAAGAGTGGATGAGTAGTGATACTGGTGATTGGGTCTGTCCGATTGATTTGGCTCCACTCGTTTGGAGCCAACTGCTTAATATTAGGGATAATATCGCCCCTGGTTTACGCAATCAATTAAAAGTTGATTACGAAGCGGGACTTTTTGATTATCAAGAGCGAATTGACCAGTTCCTCTCACTCCATACTTGGGAATTATCACAGGATAAGCAAGAATCTGTAAAAGCCAACTTGCTAAGAGCATTTCCGATTCTGACCGACCTCGAAGACTATTTGCAAGTTGTTATTGGTCGTCCGGTGATCATACCTGCTTTGTCCGAACAACTCAATCAGCAGCAAGCCGAGTGTTTAGACCAGATTACCAAGTTCATTCAACAGTATGACCAAAATCTGGAGCAACGACTAAGGGAATCTGCTTTAGCTGGCGGTGAACAACTCGCCGCCCAGTTGCTTGAAGAGTTGGCTGATTGGGAACCGGGACGGAAGCCAGTCCAGTTCAAAAGGAAAATGGAACGCCATCTGATGAAGGTTCAAGTGCTACTGGCAAACGCTGACCCGGAGGCTGGCAGCAGCTTAGAGCAGATGATGGCGCACTTAGATTCTATTGTTAACGATCCGGCGATTGAGTCTAAGAATCTTGGTTCTGATACACGCAGTCAATTGCAACAAAAGATGGATGATATTCGCGCCAAACTGCTTGATGAACAACGCAATCTCCAACAGCTAGCGACTGGTGACGTGGGACTGTCAAAGGCTACCGTGATGTCGTTTAAGTTCCGGTAAAAAATAGACTTGAGTGATTCAATATCGTTCAAGTCTTTAAAATCACCAATACTTTCGGTTAAAAGTGCGTTGTCATCATCTCAGTATTCACAGCGCACAATACTATTTCTTAAGGATAAACTATGTCACACTTTTCTCAAATTGCAGTCAAGTTTAAAGACCAATCGTGTTTAGTTGAAGCTCTCCAAAGACTGGGCTTTTATCCCCAAATTCATGATAAACCAGTGAATTTGTACGGATATCAAGGGGACAAGCGAGAGCAAGTAGCTCACATTGTTGTCCCTCGCAATCAAATTAGTTACGACAGCAACGACCTGGGATTTTACTGGAACGGGTTTGAATACGAATGTCTCATTTCGGAGTTTGACCAACGGTGGGGACAAGCGGCACGGGACAAAGGACTAGGATCACAGTTCGTACCAAAGTTGCAAGAGCAGTACATCAATTTATACCTCCCAAAACTTGCTACGCAACTCGGAGGTGAAGTAGTTGCTCTCGGTTGCAACGGCTCTGTCACTACTGTTCGGGTATTATTGCCGACTCAAACTATTAGGAGATAAGATGTC
>NZ_WBKM01000271.1 GCF_015714725.1 Nostoc sp. WHI | reverse complement strand
CCCCCACCGCTTTTTGTAGCATGGTGTAAGGGGAAGGATAGAGCAGGGTTGGGGTGGGAATTTAACGAAAATACGGGATTATATCAGCCGGCAAGTTAGTATTTTAATTAATTTCAACTTGTAGCGGCGAATGTGCGCTCTGCTGTTGCCAATTTTAATTTTTTAAAATGTGATTATTTCACAACCTTCAAGCAATTCGTCATAAACAGTTAGTTGTTGTGTTTTTAAGTGGTTTGGCAATGAATCGTCATCAAAGGTCAAAGTAACAATATGAGTATTTTTGAGACTAAGAGATGATTTGCTGATATTGGTTATTGCCGCACTCATACCGCTTCGAGTACCGATCAGATACTTCACCGATTGCCCGATCTTTAACTCTGCTGCCGGAATAGCCATAGATATTAAAATAATTCGTAATGGGCTTCTCTGCGAGACGCTAAAAGCGAACGCCCCGCTGCGCTAACGTAATTAAGTTTTGTAACGGGGATTTTAATTAGGCATCAAAACGTGCTGCCTGTATTGCTGGGGAATTAAACCCCTAAACTTTGTTAAATCAGTAAACAGTCAACAGTTATCAGTCCTGGCGGCGTATAGTGGGGAACTTAAACCCAATTATCAAAACTTTTAACTGTTTACTGATAACTTATAACTGATAACTATTTTATTGTGTACTTCAAGAGGAATGTGGTTGGATGCGACCGTTGTTCCCATGTTGGGCATGGGTTTTATTAAAGGCGGAGAACTGCGTCAATTGCTGAATCAATCTCGTCAATTGCGGTAGTCTCATAGTGATAAGTATTAAAGCGAAACTTCCCGACAAGTTCGGGCTGTTTTGACGGACGATAACCATATTTAGACTCATACATTTGTAGTGCGAGACTACCAATAGTAGTCATCTGTCCAGGTGTTGCAGTCAGTTGGCGTTGTTGTAGCCTAGAAGCGACAGTAACAGTAGGGGAAGATGTTGTCGTACAAGTGGTTTTTCTGGTGTTGCTCAAACTCTGCCAGATTTCACTAAGTTGCTCAACAGGTGAAATGAGGAGATTGGTTAGTCCAGTAAAACGCTGGGCGGGTTTATCAGTAGCGACAGCAGTTTTCAATGCTTCATGCTGTCCAACTGCGATGAATGTACCCATTGCGCGAGTCATAGTCGTGTAGAGCAGCTGACGGGTTAACATCCGGTAATTAGCCCTGACCAATGGGAAAATCACATAAGGAAATTGGCTACCTTGACTCTTGTGGCAAGTTATACAAAACGAGTGCATAATTTGCTCGAAGTCTCCAGGATAATAATTAACAACTGCACCGCCCTCCCAAGAGATCGTAACCAGAAATTTTTCCGGCTCCACAGCAATAACCTGACCGATCTCGCCATTCATCACAGGCGGGACAGTTTCATAACGGTTTTTCAGCTGGATTACGCGATCGCCGATTCGGTAGACAACCGACCCAGAGACAACTTGTGGTTCATCTTCTTGTTTTGGGTTAAAGATGGGGGCAAGAAGCTGATTGAGATTGTGAACTCCACAGTCTCCTTGTTTTTGGGGCGCTAAGATTATTAGTTGTTGATTTAAATCAACACCTGACTGGCCAATAGCTTTAACCAACTCAACGATGGCTTGGGAGGTCGCTTGGGGCGAGTCTTTTTGAATCATTGCACAGTCACCGACATCCATCCAATCAGAAACTTGATTAAAATTGTGCAGTGTAGGGACTATGCCAGAATTGACATCATTAGCAGCATAAATAATCGGGCTTTCGTGCCGTTGGCGATAAATCGTCTGTAAGAGAGTTGTTGGCACGAGTTCAGAAACAATTAAATCCCGCAAGACCATTCCCGCGCCAATACTGGGTAATTGATCAAAGTCCCCTACCAGTACAATTCTGGTTTTTTTGTCCAAGGCTTTGAGTAGCGAATTGAACAGAAATATATCAACCATTGAAAATTCATCAACGATTAGACAATCAAGATTTAGAGGATTCTCCTCGTTATAAAGAAAAACCTGTTGATGCCCCTGCCATTGCAATAAACGGTGAATAGTAGTTGCTTCAATGCCTGTAGCATCTTTCATCCGGTTAGCAGCTTTCCCTGTTGGAGCGGCAAGTGCAATCGCTTTATCAGTATGAATGAACCATTCAACTAAGGTTTTCAGTACATAAGTTTTCCCTCGACCAGGGCCACCAGTAATAATGCTAATTGGATGTTTGGCTGCCATCATCAAGGCGCTGATTTGTTCATCACTTAAACGTGAAAGTTGGCGATAGTCAGTAGTTTGGAATTGGGCTAACCAGTGTTCTAAATGTTCAGTGGGGTGAGTCGGTTGCTCAAGGAGAGCAAGAATTTTCAAAGTCACAGAAAGTTCAGCCCGATAAGCAGCTTTGAGATAAACACTATTACCAACATCACCCGAAACTAAAGTCCCCTTTTCGAGTAACTGTTGAATGATTGTATTTAAAAATTGAACATCGGGCGTATGCTGTGGTGAAGAAAGCAGGTCAGTGGCAATACTTACTAATTGCTCAAACGGTAAAAAACAATTCCCTTCACGCAAGCCGGATTTTAAAACATGGATTAAAGCTGAGATATAACGAGTATCGCTGTATAGTGGGATACCAAGAGATATTGCTAGCTCATCAGCAGTCTTAAAACCGATGCCATCAATATCATCAATTAATCTGTAAGGGTTGTTCTGAAGTACATTTGCAGTTTTGTGTCCGTAATAGTCACAAATTTTCAAAGCTAACTTCAATGAAGTTCCCACAGCCAAAAGTTGGGTAATCACTCCCAAGTTCGGATTCTTTTTACTCTCTGACCAAGCTTTGGTAATACCATCAATACGATATTGAGTTAGTCCGGGAACAGTGTAAAGCTTTTCGGGGTTGTTATCTAATATCGATAAAGTCTCACTTCCAAAGCAATTGACCAAAGTTTGAGCAGTTTTCTTGCCAATCCCACGAAATAGTCCACTTTCTAAATACGCCTCGATTTCCGGCAACATCAGAATCGGAAATTTTTCGACTTGAAGGAGCCTGATCATGAGTCAAAGAGTAATTGAGAGATTCTGTTATTCTACAAGGGTAGCTCTAAAGCTAACTCATCGTCTCAAATCGAAAATCCAATTGGCTTACGAACTCTAAAGAATCTCCTTGGGCGATGAAAGATGTTCATGGGCTAGAGCCTAAAATAGATGTGAAGAAATGTTTCTGTTAACGTCATTAAATTTAGCTTCAATACAAGGTTTAGTCATCTGCTAAGTTAATGGCAGTCAAGCGATGGCGTACCCGCCCGCCAAGTGTGCGATCGCCTGTTGCATTGCTCTCTACTTGATCCTCCAAGATATAACGATGATTGATTAAAAATAAAGAGACGGAAGTGCGGATTATTTTCGTACTTTTATCTATTTCTTTGTCATTGCTGTTTGTGAGATAGTGGAAGCAATTCTCAGTTCGCAGTTAAGCATGGTAGTTTTGGTAAGAATAGATCGTATATTGTGTGGCAATTTAATGAAACTACGGGATTATGTCATCCGGTAACTTAGTGGGAAACATCCAAATGTTTTTTCAAAGTGTAGGGGCAATCAGGAGTTTTGATTCCACTGGCGTAAGGTAATTTATAGGATGCCCAAAGCTGCCACCGTAAAACATCGACTCCAATAGTTGAACTACCGAATTGTACTCGAGAGTCTTTGTCTGGGTTTTGTATAACATTTTTGATGATGGTATTTATCGCTTCTATTTTGAGATTATTCGGTATGCCCATTAGTAGTTTTGTAAGCCACTGCTTGATTTGTGGTGACTGTAGCCAGTCTTTGATTTGATCATCAGTAGGAGTTAAGCGATTGACTAATAGCGTGGGATTTTCGTTATCTTTATTAACTTGACTTTTGGGTTGGAATAGTTGCTGAAAATTAGCATTTGTGTTGGACATAAAAATAATTGCTTAAAAGAGAATATCTACATTATAGATAAATTGGATAAACCCGAAAATGGCTAATATATTTTAGAAAAATATTAAGATAAGCAAATATAAAATTTGATTTATCTTTCCAGATAAAAATATAAAGATTTGACTAACTAATTATGTTATAAATATTAGATAAGTTCCTTATGCAAGTATCAAATAAATACTATGCACCCAATAGAGTTTAAGAAGAAGTGGAAATTAAGTTATCGAGAGCTTGCCCTGGTTTTGGGGTACGAAAGTGAATACACTACCCGGAACTGGAATATGCCAGGAGAACATAAACGGAATCCTCAGAATGTTGTTCGCGTAGCTTGTCGTCTTTTAGATGAAAAGTGGGAACGGGAAGGAAAAGCGCTCAATTCTTATCTTTAACCAGTTTTTTGTGACCGCTAATATTTTTTAAAATGACACTCCCCCGCCATGAAAAAGGCGGGTATTTTATGTATAGTTAGAAGTTGCAAGAAGTTCTCAGAATCATGGGGATAGGGGGGTTAACCTGGCAAAATGAAGAACTAACAAGACCAGAAGTTGCGGCGATGTTAAAGCCAAAAGTTTCTGCAAGACAACTACAAGCATACTTGAATATCGCTCGGAAGTATTTACCAGAGTTCAATAAGTTCACCAATACTAAAACAGGTGGGCTAAATGGCTATGCAAAGCTATACAAGTGTCATATTGCAGTACTTCAAGAAATTCGCTCATTAGCTAGAGAGCATACTTTAGCTGACATAGAAAATGAGTTTCTTCAAAGAGGATCGAAAAAGTGATTTTTATGTTTATGAAGTAAAGGAGCAATTCTCTTGGCATCTAATAATTCTGTGCGAAGAACACAATCTCAAGTTCTGGCTAAGGCTAGCGCGGCGATTGGGCGCAAGTATCAGCATCACATTTACGCGGCAGGTACGGCGACAATCATTGTCATGCAGTCGATGCCCTCTTATGGGTGGGGCTTGTTCGATTCGGCTCAGGTAGCAATGACTTGTATGTTCGGGGGGGCGGGTGGTATTGGTGGCGGTGGTGCAGCGGCTGCTACTACCGCCATTAAAGCACTTCCGGCGGTGATAAATGCCTTTATCACAGTGATTTTGTTTGTATACTTTGTGGCTTCAGGGCTTAAAGTTGCGAACGGCATTGGTGAAGGACAGGAAGTAACGCAGATGGTTCAACAGCCCATAGGCGTGTTTTTCATAATCCTGGTGCTTTGGATTGCTCAAAGCATCTTATTTAACGGCGTTACAGCCGCTTGCTAGTTATGAGCGAGTATAATAAATCGCCCATCAAACGGGTCAATCAGTCACTTGGTCAAAATGCTTCAATCGGCATTTTTACTGGCTTTCAGTTTGCAATCGCCTTATTTATGTTTGGCGTGGGCTTTGTTGTAGCGAATCTATGCGGAGCGGGGATAGTTTGGGGCTTATTAGCAGGAGTTTGGTTAAGCGCTACGATAATGATTTTATCTGGCAAGCGTCCTTACTTATTCTGGTCAAGAGTGTTCCCAAGCGTTCCAACTTTCACTCGTGGTTATGTCAGATATTCTTCGCCTCAAAGCAAAAAAAGAGCGGGATCTAAGAGAATGCCTAAGCTATGGTAAAAAGCAGTATTCGTAATCAAAAAATAGTCCCCTTTGAAGACTTTCTAGACCTAGCAACTTTAGTGAAATTGAAAAAGGGTAACTATCAAATTGGAGCTTACTTGTTGAGCAAAAAACAAGTAAGCGACACTAACAACACCTTGCAATTAGTATTCGGATATGATTGCACAGGTTTTCACCCACTGTTTAATTCATCTGAGAGACTGGAGGCGATCGCTCATGCTTTTGAGAACGGCTGCAAAGAGTTCTCGGAGGGCGAGAAGTTCACCTTTAGATGGTCTTCTTTTTGCGATGAGGATAAAGTAATTGCAGATTATCGTCAAAGGCTAGACAGCCCTGTATCTCTTGAGAGTGAGTTTTTGGATTGGGGACAGGTTGCCCGAATGCAAGAACTGACGCGTAATCATCAGCGCAAGGATATCAAGCTGAGTATTTACACCACTTTTACTGTTCGCCCAGGCGGAACGGAAGGAGGTGACGCAGTAGATAGAGCGATAGTTAAGCTGGAGAATTTTTTAAAACGTAAATTCACCCCCACAGGAGCGACCGAACTCACTCTTCAAAACTTAATTCAAGTTCTTGAAAAAGCGATAATTGTCTCTTTGCGTCATCAACAAATACTATCTGAAATGGGTTTGTTTCCCTCGCCAAAATCAGACAAGGAATTGTGGGACGACCTAGTTTCTAGAATGGGCGCAAAGCCGACAAAAGTACCCCATACCTTAATTTATGATACTGGTGAATTAAGAGAGGAATTCAACGAAGCCGCACCGAAGCCAGAGAGATACAACGACCAGCTACACGCAACCTCAGTACTTTTAAATAACGGCATACCTTATGCCGATAGACGCTGGGTATGCTTGCCAAATCAATGTGGTGAAAAAAAGAAGTATATCGGCGTAATGACGCTTGCCCAAAAGCCAGAGATATTTGCCTCAACCCATCAGCAAGTACGCTTTCTATGGGATGTATTCTCACGCGAGGTTATTTATGATGTCGAGATAATTACAGAGATTAGCCCAGCCGATCAAAAAATGATTAGGCTTACCCAACAATTGATTACGAGGCGTTCAAGAAATGCCGAGGTAAGCGCCAGCAAAAAGACTATTGACGTAGGAGCGCAAATTAACACAGAACGCTCTGTTGATGCTCAAAAACAACTTTATACAGGTGATGTACCGGAAAATGTAGCGGTTACTGTTCTCGTTTATCGCAACTCTCCTTCCGAGATCGACGACGCTTGTCGTCTGATTTCAGGGTATATCAATCAGCCTGCTGAGTTGATTAGAGAAATGCAGTATACATGGTCAATCTGGCTTGATACTTTGCTGTTGCGACAGCGACCGCAGCTGACTTTTCCTTTCAACAGACGCGCCACTTTCTTTGCCAGTGAAGTAATTGGTTTAACGCCAGTCGTTCAAACAGCACATGGCGATAAACAAGGCTTTGAATTAGTCGCCGACGAAGGTCAATCCTCGGTTCATATTGACCTATCAAAGCCTAAAAACATGATGGTAATCGGCACTACCGGGAGTGGGAAATCGGTAATCATCGCCTCTATTATCTATCAGTGTTTGGCGCTGGGAATGTCAGTGTTGATGATTGATTTGCCCAATGACGATGGTTCGGGAACCTTCGGAGATTTCACACCATATTTTAAAGGTTTCTATTTTGATATCTCTAAGGAATCAAACAATCTTGTACAGCCATTAGACCTATCAAAGATTCCTGAGTCGCAGTGGGAGGAAAGGACAAAAGCCCATCGAAATGATATCAATTTAATTGTTCTTCAATTAGTTTTAGGCTCACAAAAATTTGATGGGTTGCTATCACAAACTATTGAATCTGTAATCCCCTTGGGTACAAAAGCCTTTTACGAAGATGCCGACATTCAAGAAAGATTTGAATTAGCGCGAAAAGCAGGGATAAACACCCCAGAGTGGGCGAATACCCCGACATTGGCAGACATGGAGAAATTTTTCTCGCTCGCGTATATTTATTTAGGTTATCAGGATGACAATGTAGAAAAAGCACTTAATTACATCCGTTTGCGGCTTCAGTATTGGCAAGCTAGTAGCATTGGTAGCGCAATCTGTAAGCCTTCGACTTTCCAAGCCGATAGCCAGTTGATCACTTTCGCCCTGACTAATCTGCAATCAGGAAAGGATGCAGAAGTGTTTGGGATGAGTGCATATATCGCCGCGTCCCGCCAATCCCTCTCCTCGCCCAACAGCGTGTTTTTTATGGATGAGGCTAGCGTATTGCTGGGATTTTCCGCATTATCGCGGCTTGCGGGTCGTAAATGCGCCACCGCTCGTAAGCAAGGCTGCCGGGTGTTTCTGGCAGCGCAGGATGTCATCTCTATCGCCAAATCGGAGGCAGGAGAACAAATATTACAAAATATGCCATTGCGGTTGATTGGGCGTATTGTCCCAGGCGCGGCTAATAGTTTCTCTGAGTTGCTGGGCATCCCTAGAGAAATTATCGATAAAAACGAAAGCTTTGTCCCCAACATTCAGCAGCTATATACTTTGTGGCTGTTGGACTACAACAACAAGTATGTGCGCTGTCGCTATTATCCCTCGTATCCCCTGCTGGCGTTGGTCGCTAATAGCAGAGAAGAACAAGCCACGCGAGATAAATTCAAGAAAATTCACAGCGACAAGTTCACCTGGGTGGCAGAATTTTCTAAGTATTATGTCGAGTGCATTAAGCAAGGGAAGCCATTATGAAGGTTCTATCGTCAGTCATTCAAAATAAGCTGTTGCTGGCAATACTAGCAGGTGTTGTGTCAATAGGAGGCTTTCAAGTATGGCAATACAATCAAGCTGAATATGAAAAGCTTATTAGCGAAGCGAAGAATGGCTGTAGCGTGTACATAGAATTGGGCGAGGATGCCATCAAGCGCTCCCCCAGCCTGAGAGCATTGAAATATCAAAATAAGCGATTGAGTGGATTAGAGCAACCGGGGATTAATTCTGAATCCGCCGATCCAGGTGCTTATATCATGCTTTTTCAATCCCCTGCTTCTACCCTTCCGCCTAATGCTTTGCCTTTCAATGATCCCTTCTTCACCAGTTTATTAAATAAGGAAGAATCACCTAAAACATTAATGGTTCAAGCTGTTTACTTTGATTTAGCAAAAAAGCAAGCGACTGTAAAATCTCTCTGTACCAAAAAACCCTTTGTAGTAGACATGGAGGACTTGTATCTTGAATACCAACCGATTGATCGCGATCTCAGGCGCAGCAATTCTGATTTCCTTTTCTAGCCTCCCTGCCAATGCTCAAAGTCAGCAAAACTCCCAATCTTTCTTAACTCAATTCCAACAAATCTATAGCAGCTTGCAGACTTACATTAGTAATTATCAGAAAGAATTTATTAAAAGTTTGGGCAAGTTGGAAGCTGAATTAACCCAGGCAATTGAATCTAGTGTTGGTGATTTGGGTATTCCCGATCCCCTAAAAGCTGGTAAGAATATCGAGAAAGTCATTGAGAAACAAGAAGGCAATTTGCTGATATTAGATCCGCGCATTCAAGCCGACAATGCCATCAAGGATTGGAACCAACAATATACACGCGGACAATCAGAATCAGTACTTGGCGCTGAAGGTCAGCGAATCCAGTCACAGGAGGCAGCAATAACTAATGATGCTACCGCCCAATCAAGCGAAAATGCTAATGCCGCGCAGGATGATGTCATTACCCAAGACATTCTTAAAAAGGTCGCAATTCAAAACTTCCAAAGTGTTGTAATTGCCAAATCTATCCATGCAGAAGCGCAAAAGCAATCTCGTTCCTTGGCTGTTACAAATATCAATCTTGCTGATATTTCTAGTCGCATGGATGAGCAAGCTGCGGCAAAGGATCAAGAGTCCAGCGCCGCATCTCGCCAAATCATTCAATCTGCCGCCGCTAACGATTCATTTTGGAAAAATCAATAATCAAGTCAAATCAATTCAAAATTAATTTTCTTACTCATTTTGCATTTTGAATAAAAAAAAGGTCAACATAACGTTACGGTAACTGAGATGATAGCGCTCTTAACTATTATTTTTGCTCAAACGACAGGGCAGCAAGCTGGGGAAAATACGGGGACTACGAACTCAGGCGAAATAGTCGAAGGCGCTATCGAAGGTGCAGACCTAATCTATAAATCGTTTGAGAATGATTGGCTAGAGTTAGCATCTGGAACAAGCCCAATTTATACGGCTATTGTCGCCGTTTCTACGCTCGCTGCTGTTGTGATGATTGGCTTTGCTTCATTCGGCTGGTATAGGAAGTATGCAGAGGAAGGATTTGGGTTTGATTTCATAGCCGAGATGATTTTACCCTTGCTAGTAATTGCAATGCTTAGTAATAATGGGTTCCTTTTGGCAAATACAACAGTCGCCTTAAAAAACGTATCGACTGGACTAAATAGGAGTATTTTAAGTATTACGAGAAATGGCGTAAACCTGAGAGATGCGATACGGAATGTAAACGCCGATCAAAGCTTTGTTTTAGCCGCGCAGATAGCCTTAGCGAAGTGCGAAAAGCTCAACAACGAAAAGAAGGAAGGTGAAGAATTGAGCCAGAAACAAGCTTGTATCAAACAGGCTGTGGAGAATACACGAAAAGACGCACAGAAAGCTAGAGAAAAGACTGGCGCAGGTTCTGGAGGAGGAAGTTGGAATCCCTTAGACCTAAGCGGCGAACTAATTAACAGCGCAATCCAAGGTTTTGTTTATGTCATTCTCAGTGGACTATCAGTAGCTTTTCAATACATCGTCCAACTGTCATTCTTAATGATTGCATTCGCTGCCCCAATCTTCCTAGTTCTATCTTTGCTGCCCTTCCAAAGCAAGCCTATCTATGCTTGGCTTGCAGGCTGGCTAGGACTAACATTGGTTCTCATTTCGTACTCCATAACTGTAGGCATTATTGCCAGCGCAATAGTGTCCAAACCTTCCAGCAATCCTTTGCTATTGCAACTTTTACAAGCCATTTTTTCGCCGTTACTCGCGGTCGCCATAGGCACTGGTGGCGGAATGGCTGTATTCTCAGCTTTCACTAGTGGGGTCAAATTCTCGGTGGGGTTACGGAGATGAAATTATTAGAGAGAAAAGAACTAAATTTTACCCCAATCTTTTTAATAGTAAATGCTGTTTTATTGGCAGTTATTTTATTAATAGAGATTGTCAATTTTGCTCGAATAGGAACAATTTCTAAATCGAAAGCCTCGACTCTTGTAGAATTGTCTGACGGGGAATCTATCAGAGTTATTCCTATAGGCAGCTTGGAGCGATCGCCGCAAGCTATTACACGTTTTGTCGGGCAAACAATGACCGGGCTTTTGAGTTGGAATGCTCTCCCAAAAGCGACCAATGACTACAATCCAGACCCCACTAAGCAATTAAAACTAGATACTGGAATATCGACATCAAAAGCCAAGATTACTACTAGCGCATGGGCTTCAGGCTTTGCGTTGTCAGAAGATTTTCGCGCCCCATTCCTTGAGGAGATAGGTAATCTTACGCCGCCTGATGTCTTTAATGGGTCTACCCAATCAATCCTAAAAGTCAGTCTCCTTAGTCAGCCTACTCCTATTAAGGATGGGCGTTGGAAAGTGGATATGGTAGCCGAGGTCGTTGTTTTTCAAGGCAGCAATTTAGTCGGCAAGCCTATCCCCTTTAACAAAACTGTATTTGTCAGGGCGATCGATACGGCTGCCATTCCTAGATTTTCGTCCGATGTTCAAGAAACAGCCACACGAGAGCGCAAAGCTGGGTTAGAAATTTACAAAATCCAGGATTTAGATTTATGAGCCAGAAGCAGCAAGAAGCTTTACCATCGGCGAGTATTGAGATAAAAGAGAAAGATTTTGCCGCCATGAACGGCGCTAAAACTTATAAAATCAATGATTCAATTCAACCTGAAGAAAACCCCGCCCCAGAAGAAATTGTTACTGCTCGAACAGTCTCGCAATCTCCACTCTTGAAAATGGGCGTTGTTGCCCTAATTTGCTCTCTCTTTGTAATAATCATTGGGGCTTTAATCGGGAACTCAATGAATATGCTGAAGTTTGAGAGCGACAAAGTGCAACCGCCCACAGAAGCGCAAACGCCCATAGCAGAGCCAGAAAATGAGACGGGCAAAGATAAAACAGCACTTGCCCTGACTAGCCAAAACTACGAATTTAAAAAGATTCGTGATCAGAAGCCAAGCCCAACGCCTACCTCTAGCCCAACCCCAGTAGCTGTAGCGCCTGTTACCCCTCCCCTGCAACCAGTGCAGCGCGGACAACAGCCTTATTCCGTTACTAGCCATCCAGCGCCTAGAACCTTTGCCACAGCTAGAGTATTGCAACCTCAGCCTCAGCCCCAAATTGCCCAGCCAATCAGACAATCTCCTCAGCCGCGCCCCCAAGCGATGCCAACGGCTGCAAGCTACGCCGCTCATGTTGACCCCACACAGCAATGGCTTCTTGCTGCCAATGCTGGCAGTTTCAGCAGTTCAGCCGAGGAGCCAGAAAGTGAAGAACCTACTAAGACAAATGGAATAGAAGGAGGGACAGAAAAAGCTACGCAAGTCACCCAGAACACAACCATTAATTACAACGCTCTTCGCGTACTCGTTGGTAGCACCGCAGAGGGTAGGCTAGAAACGCCGATCGCCTGGGGCATTGGTGACGCTGGCAACCAGAACTACTTGGTGAAACTAACAAAACCCTTAAAAGCCTCAGATGGTAGCGATGTGATACCTGTGGGCGCTTATCTGGTTGTTCAACTAGCAGAGTCCAATGGTGCTGGCTTTGCCAAGCTGCGCGGTGTTTCAGTGTTGGTCAACTCTAATGGCGATACGCAAGAAAAGCAACTCCCAGAAAATGCCGTTCTGATAATGGCCAAGGATGGTGGTTTCTTAAAAGCAGAGTCTCGCAGAGGTAGCAACCTGGGTAACAATTTCATTTCTGCGATCATCGCGGGAGTTGCGAAGGCTACGGAGGTACAGAATCGCCCTGTAACTCAAGTTAGTACGAACTCTAATGGCTTCTCTACTAGCTCCACTACCAACGAGCAAAAAGATTTATCCGCCGCTTTTGGAGAGGGTGCATTTAATAGCGTTCTCGATAATATCAAAAGTTCAAATGTCGCCCGTTCTCAACAGTTAAGCGGTAGAGAAGAAGTATTTGTGATCGACGTTGGCAAACCAGTGCAAATATTCGTTAATCAAACAATATCGCTCTAGTCACTAGGAAAAATGTTAAATAAACTCGCTATTGTTACAACCCTTTTAATAACTACTACCTCAAGCGTGTCGGCAATGCCCATCCGAACGGTTTATGAGAATGATGCCAACTCCAACGCTATTGAATTAAAGGTTTGGAAAGGTTACGGACTAACTATTAATTTGATTCCTACCGGGGAAACTATCAAGCAAGTTTGGATCGGCGATCCAAGTCGTTTTGCCTTTACATCAAACGGTGGTTTATGCCAAAAGCAGAGCAACGATTCTGACTGCACAGGAGGTAAAGCAACCGTAATTTTTCTTCGCCAGATTAACCCGATCAACTTTCCTGTTACCTCTAGCAGCAATGGAAGCACTCAAATTACAGTACTTACCAATGAAAAACAATATCAATTTAAGATAGTCCCTGCTACGGGCAACCCAGCCTATACAAGCTTGGTAGTTAAATCTGAGTCGGATCGCCCGTTGCCAATTACCCGTCCGCGATCGCCGCAACCGCTAACAGTTCAAAAGCCGCAAGTCCAGCAGCCCTCGCCACCACAAACAATAACAGTCCCCCCGTCTCAGTCTGTTGCCGTTTTACGCCCCAATCCTGGGACGACGCTAAACGGCGCGATTCAAAGGAACGATGCTAACGCTCTTGCTTTTGGTCTGGCAGAAGCGGGGCGGAAAGGCCAAGTTAAGCCCGGATCTACCACATGGAACAAGGTGCAAGATGCTATCAAGCTATTACGGCGCGGCAAAACTAAAGAGGAGGCGATTTCACTTTCTCAGGTCGATAAAAACACTTTTAATCAATTACTTGAATGGGGGCGATTGTGAGTAATTTTGTTAAGTTTATTCGCAAAGAATTAGATAAATGCAAGCGACCAATTACTTAAAAAAATCATGAAATCTAAACTCTTTCTACTGACTGCGATCGCTTCACTACTTCCACTTTCCGCCTCAATCGCACAGACACCGACAACTACTCAAGCAACCCCAACAATTAATTATTCGCAGGGCAAATATAAGACGGCAGCCCCCGACTGGTCAAAAATCACATGGGATACTTTGCCGCCCGTTCAGCAGCCAGGATTCCTAGTAATCCCTAAAAATCTGATTTCGACTTTTGGCTACGACCCCTCGCGCTCGTGGACGGCAGGACAAAAAGTAGACTCTGTTGTTATGCTTGGCGACGCGGATGATGCTTTTAAAATGTCTGCCTTGAGCCTGAAGACTATTGGCGCGGTGGCTTTGACCACTACAACCACAACTACCAAACCCACCCTCAAAGAGTTTGGGCTAATGCAATGGCAAACGCCTAAAACGTTAGTTAAGGCGATGCCTGAATTAGGCAATTTGAGCCTATCAGAAGTTCCCCCATTAGCGGCTCTATTTTCTAAGAATTTTGCTGGACTGGGCTATGGCACTATTTCTCAAGCCATAGCCTCAAATCCTCAAGCCGCAAACCTGACACTAGATAAGATTGACCTAAGCAAATATTCGCTTGATTCAATTCCTGGGTTAGACAAAACTCAATTAGGGAAATTTAAATCATGGCAGCAAGCCTATGTCAATCAAATTCCTAAATTAAGTCAAGTTCCCTTTGATAAAATGCCTCAGCCTATTAGCTCTGGCATTGGTGTTGTGGGTATCGCATCCGTTGTACTTGGTACGGCAGAGAAAGGCGACGCAAGGACTCTTAATGATTACTTTGTGTCTGGCAGCGTTGTCAGAGGCGATCGCACTGTGACAGTAGCCTGTCCTCCAGGCATTGAATGCTCATACTTAGAAATGGGGGATTTTGCCGGTTCTGAAGGTAGTTTGTATGGCAAGCGCTGGGCATCTGGCTCATCTCAGCAAGTTAAGGGGGGTTATGGAATTCTTGCCGCCGTTAATGGGGGTAAGGAACCCACAGGGCGGCTAGTGTATGGTAGTGGGTTCAAAGTGGCGCTAACTGGAGTTAATGAATCCAAGGGGACTGCCGACTTTGGCTTATTCTTTAGGATCTGTGCGCGACCGCCATTCCAGCAGAAAACTTGCACTCCTTACTTCATTGGGCCGATACCCTGGCTGCCCGTGAGCGAGAATGATTTGGTTATCGTAGGGACAGGACGATGACCAAAACCGCAAACACTATTGTTAGCCCAAATCAATTTATTCCCCCAGGACTTGAATCAGCGCTGTTTTCCCCCGCAGGTTTAGGGGTACTCGCCTGTGGCGCGGTGATTGTAATCGCCAAAATCATCGATAGTAGGGGAGGGAAAGCCAAGCTAGCGACCGCGCGCTGGGGCGGGATAACAGAGAAAACAGCGGCTCGGAAGTTGGCGTGTAAACAAATCCAGCAACGCTTGCATAACCGAGTATCGCTGTATGTGGGAACTCCCAAGAATACAACGAGCGAGATTGTCAATGGAATCAGGAAAACGAGTATCCCTGAAGATTCAACAACCCTTTACTTTCCAGAAGCGCAACGAGGCATCCTAGTTTGTGGTGGGCCGGGGAGTGGAAAGTCATTTTCAATGATTAATCCTTTGATACGTTCGGCAGTAGATCAGGGGCTACCCATCGCCCTTTATGATTTCAAGTACGCACAGCAAGAATCAGCCACCGCACAAGCCAAGGGGCAAGCGCCAATACTGGCAGGGTATGCCGCTTTGCGCGGTTATCAAGTTACCGTACTTGCTCCAGGCTTTGCAGAGTCCGCGGTTGCCAACCCTATAGACTTTCTTCGTAGCAACGAGGATTCGGAGATGGCGCGGCAGCTTGCCATCACCCTTAATCGTAATTTCCAACTTGGTGATAAAGACTCTGGTAACAGCTTTTTCACCAATGCTGGAGATCAGCTAGTGCAAGCCGTGTTTATGCTGGCAAAAGGCACAGAGTACCCAGATATTATGATGTGCCAAGCAATTCTGGGGTTGCCAAAGTTAGTTAAGCGCATTGAGCAAGCCGCCGAACTAAACTTCATGGTTAGAGAGGCTTTTGCTCAGTTTGTCTCTGTTGCGGGTTCCCCTGAAACAGCCGCCAGTATTGTGGGCACAGCTAGCGGATTGTTTAGCCGCTTTATGGTTCCTTCCGCCCTGGCTGCCTTCTGTGGTCAGACCAACATTCCACTGGATTTGAAGGGGCGGCAGATGGTGATTTTCGGGATGAACAAAGAGAAGCGTGATGTAATTGCACCTTTGCTAGTCTCGATTCTGCATCTATTAGTTAGCCGGAATGTGGCTAACAAACGTACTTGTCCTTTGGTATTGGGGATTGACGAATTACCTACTCTTTATTTACCAGCACTGGTTGATTGGCTGAATCAGAATCGGGAAGATGGGCTAATTTCAATATTAGGGTTACAAAATCTCTCAATGCTGATTGAAGCTTATGGAGAAAACACAACTAATGCAATATTTGGTGGTTGTGCTACTAAAGCATTCTTTAACCCCCAAGATGATGTAGCCGCCGAACGATTTAGTAAGTTTTTAGGTGAAGAGGAAATTAAATACAAGCAACGTTCTCGCTCATCAGGAGGCAAGGGTGGTGCAAGTATTTCTAATTCTGACCAAAACAGTACTCGCAAGTTATTTGATGTCAATCAATTTAACACCTTACCATCGGGAAAAGCAGTAATTATTAGTCCAGGTTTTGGTTCTCGTGGTCAAATAAGTTTGCCAATCTTGGAATCAATTAAGATTCCTCAGCATGAAATCCAATCTGAAGCTGACAGTGTGAAAGCTTGGTACGAGTTTCAAAAGTTCTTATCTAAAAAGTCTACTCTCTTAACTCCAGCAGATGAAGAAATGAAAATTCGCCGAGCCTCCGCGATAAAATTGTTACCTTTAATAGAAAACCAAGAGCAATTATCAGAATATGCAAGTCTGATTTAAGTAAATATTATCTGGAATCAAATTAAAGCTGAAAATCTGAAGGAGAAAATTCATGTCGCCAAGTAAGTTTTATCCGTTCTCTGATTATGACAGAAAACAAATTGCTAAACTCCCTCCTGATATAGCTGCCCTAGCAGATAAATATCCAAGCGAGATTTTAAACACTGCTGATAGTTGGGATAACTTGCCTTTTGATGCTAACTATTTTCCTGAGTGCCTTGAAGTCTATAGTGGCGATGCAGATGATGCCAATATTTTTGTGTTAAATGGTGTTCTGAAAGATTATGTCCCATCTCATGCTGAAAAAAATACATCATCCATAACAGTGATGATTGATGGAGAATTTGCTTACATTGAAGTTGAAGGGAGACAGGTTCTTAATAAACTCGGTGGCATAGTTTTGCCAGAAGTAGCGATTAATCCCGATGTGTTAATTCAGTCAATTCTCAAAGGTGAAAATAATGATTGATGATGGTGAAGCTAAAGAGATTAAGCGAGATTATCTAGAAATTTTAGAATCTCTCCTCAAACTCATCCATGCGAAGGCTAAAGAAAAAGGATTAGATCCCAGCAAGGATGTTCATATTTACTCTAGCTCTAGCAAAGTTTATCAAGGTACATTAGGAGAATCACCCTCTAAAAACTTATTAACGCCGACGATAGTAGAGAACTTAAGAAAAGCTCTGTCTGACCCGAAAAATTCTCAAGGGGCGATTTCCATTAAAATTGGTAATGAAAAAGTATTCCATATTAAAAATGGAGAAGTACTGACTGACAAATTAGGTTTAGCTCCGGCATCACAGAAAAATAAAGTTGTAAGTAATGAGCGAATCTATAGTGTAGAAGCTTTAGGAAAACAAGTGCAAGTATTGCAGAAAAAACTAAGCGAACAACAAAAACTTGTAGATAGTATCAAATCAGAACAGCTTTCACCCGAATCTTTATCACAACTAGCTGCTCAAGTTGCCGAAATGAGTAAATCCTTGGAGAAGCAGCAGCAGTTGATTGAAAACACCCAAAAAGCATTGTCACAGGTAAATGAACGGTTTTTACCACAAGTTCAAAATACGGTTCTTCAAAATTGGGTGGGTACGGTTGAGAACAAGGTAAAACAAACTGCCAAGAATGTTTTTGAGCGGATTAAAGATGTGCTGACACCCGAAGTAACGAAGGTCAGAAAGGAAATTACTTCACTTAAATCTCAAATTAATGAACAAATTACTAGCTTCAAGGATGAAGTTAAATATCAGACTGACAGTGTAAGAAATCAACTCAATCAACAAGTTGGTAACTTAACTCAAGAGATACGTACACAGGTAGATAGTGTTAAAAACACGGTTGATCAAAGCCTTATGGGTGTCAAGTCAGCTATTGACAATACTCGAACTGAACTACGGGCTGCTGTTGAGGATGTTAAAGGTCAAGCAATTGAACAGAGTGTCAAAGCAATGCTGAATATCTTGGGCAAAGATAACCCTGATGGTTCCAAGAGTTTTAAAAGTACAAATTTTGATTTTGAACGCCTTGGCGATAATGTAATCGTTCGTGCCAAAAACGGCGAGGCTGTTCTCACTGATGGAGTTTTATCGCCTAACGTTTCAGAGAAACAGTTACAGGCACTTGATAAGGTTCAATCTGTTGTTGATATGCATCATCAAATTCAGCAGGATTCTCAACAAGAATCACAATTTATAAATATGCACAGGTAAGTCCGCATTTCTCACAAGCTTGAGGGGATATTGGGCAGAGGGGAGAGGGGATTGAACAAGGCACATTGAACTCTCCTCTTCTTAAGAAACACTTGAATAATATTGAGTACGCTAGTCAAGTATTACTTGAGCTTCGTAGCAGAACTCAATTAGCCAAATTGCCAGTAGTAATCGCCACACTGCGTAGGATATCACCCTACGTTTTTGAGGAATTGGTACTCACTTGCTGCTTTGAACAGGGCTGGCAAATTCAACGCAACTTTCGGTACACCGGTGACGGCGGGATAGATGGTCGCGTGTTGATTTTGGGAAAGCTTTATGTAATCCAGGTTAAGCGTTACGCTGATTACATTAGCCCAGAACACATCAAAGATTTCCTGTCCTGTATTGAAAGTGAAAGAGCTAGTGGTGGATTCTTCGTGCATACTGGCATAACTGGACAGTTATCAAAACAGTTGATTCGTCGCTCCGACAAAATAATCTTAGTGAGCGGTCAGAAACTGGTAAATTTTGTTTTAGGTAAGCAGTTGAAGATAATAGGGATAACAATACCAGTTAAATCAGTGAACAGTTATCAGTGAATGTGATTTGAACCATATTTTGACCAAACGGACACGATACGCTTCACTCCGCACTAGAACAACATATACTTCAAAGTTATAAATGGAGTCCAAAAACGTCAAAACTTAATTCCAGGAAGCAACGTGGGTTTTATAGTTCATTTGTACGTGTTCTTGATCGAGAGCTTTTAAAACCAAGTATCGGGCGATCGCTTAATCACTGAATTTTCGACTAAACATATTTTTGAACCATATCATGGACATTTTGAATCATATTTTGACCGAAAGTTTAAAATTTTCGACTAAAGTAGTGTGTCTTGCTCGGCATTTTTTACCAAGTCTAAAAATAAAACTTTTAGTCGTATTATGGTTCACATTTAAAACACGCGGACATAATTTGATTCATAAAGTTAAGTTGTTGATTGGCTCAAAAGCTTGAAATTACGTTAACTTTTGGTCACGTTATGGTTCAAAATTTGGTCATGCAGGGGGTAAAATCACAGTGAACAATTATCAATTATCAATTATCAGGTATCAGATATCTGATATTCCCATCAATTCATTGATGGGTTAGTTGTTCACTATTCACTATTCACTATTCACTATTCACTGATAACTGATAAGTTAGCGCCGGAACCTTAGATGCTTCTCGTTGTCATCTGGCGATGGCGAGTTGATTCCCAATCTTTTCATAATCGATGGTTTGTCATCTTTAATCAGTTGCCTAACGATGTTCATTTCCTGCTCAAAAGTCAAAGCTTTGGCATCAGTTGTAACACTCGTAAATAACTCGCTGACCTTTGCTCCTGTTACCTTTTCACCTTTGACATATTTTCCTACTTCCATAACTACTTCTGCCAATCTTTCAATATCTAAACCCTGAACTATCTGTTTGAGATGCAACTTTAATTCTGCTAGTAATGTTTTAGCTAAGGTTGACTCAGTAGCTGATTGCTCAACAGAGTTAGAGGTGGACAAAATAGCTCTCTTCTCTACATGAGATTGCAACTCAGCCGTCAATGCTGTTTCAAAGTCATTAAATGTACTTTTAGTAGCAACAAGTTGTTGATGAGATTGAGAAAGTTGCTCTGTCAATCCTAATACTGCTTGGTTTAAAGCAGACTCGATAGCTGATTGCTCAACATAATCAGAGATTGACAGAATAGCTTTATTTTCTGCATGAGATTGCAACTCAGCCGTCAATGCTGTTTCAAACTCATTGAATGTACTTTTAGCAGCAACAACTTGTTGATGAGATTGAGAAAGTTGTTTTGTTAACCCTAATACTGTTTGGGTTAAAGCAGACTCAATAGCTGATTGCTCAACATAATCAGAGATTGACAGAATAGCTTTATTTTCTGCATAAGATTGCAACTCAGCCGTCAATGCTGTTTCAAACTCATTGAATGTACTTTTAGCAATGACAAGTTGTTGATGAGATTGAGAAATTTGTTCTGTTAGCCCTAATACTGTTTGGGTTAAAGCAGACTCAATAGCTGATTGCTCAACATAATCAGAGATTGTATTTAAGAGTTGTCTGGTGGCTGGTTGTGAAGAATGGACATAATTTGCTTCTCTATTAAAAATTGTTGAATTTTGTCCGTTAACTTGTCTTGAGAGTTTCTCTGTTCGTTGACCTCGAAGCCCATCATCTGTAGAGCTTTGGTTAATTCCTGCAATATCGTCTCCATGCTCGAAGACTTTTTCGAGTTCAGCATCTCGGTTAATTGCTGCAAGAAATTCGCGTGACTCGCACTCATTTCGGTTAGTTTCTCGGTTTGACTCGTTTCTAATAACTTGATTAGCTCGCTCATCTGCTGGCTGTTGGTTTGTAACTGCTCGATTTTCTGGGTCAATTGCTCTATCTTCTCGGTTAGGAACTGTATCTGTGTTGGGTTGTTGTCGTTGGTTAAAGTCATGGGTTTGTACCTGTGGTTTATTTTGTAAAAGATAGGGAACAGGCAATGGGGAACAGGCAACAGTTTTTTCTATTTCCTCTTCCCTGTGTGTTGGTAAGAGATCCAATTTGTCATTCCCTGTTGCCCGTTCCCTGTTGCCTGTTCCCTCAAGTTGTATAGAACGTTGTTCTGGTGTCAGATGAGGCGGTGATGGAAAAGCCGCATTCAAGAAGCGTTGATTCTGCTGTTGCCAGTCTCTTAAACGCTTTGCTTCATGGCTCAATTTCTCGTAAGCTAGTGGCCCACTTGCGACTATGAAATCATCAACACCTTTAGAAGGCCCTGGCAAGCTGACAACTTTTACTCTTGCTCCAGCTTCTTGTAACAATCTTCCAGTCACTGAAATATCTCGTTCGATATGGAGCTTCGTTTCGGGCTTGGTTTCGTAGTCAAAGCAGAACTTGAAAACTCTATTAGGTGTGGCGAAAACGGCTAACTCTTCATGAAGATAGGACTTACCGATTTTTTTGCCAAACTCATCTTTGGGAGTTCGGTATCCCGCCGAAATCCCAGGTAGACCAATGGCAGCATGACCCTGACTCAACAGACTAGCTGCTTTTTTAGCTCCTTCTGCTAGAGCACACGGGATATTATGTTTCCATACACAGTACCAAAATCCTGACTGGCGATCGCTATCACTGGGGTTCACCTTGTGTTTGGAGTAAATGCGTTCGGCAATATCGTCAGGGACATCTAGCAAGAAGATACTTAATTCAACTTTTGGGGGATGCTCATATTTAATGAATTTCCCTTCAATTATTTGATTATTCTCATCCTTTTTGGGTCTTGGTTGATTTGGCTTGTAGCATCCCCATCGTTTAAGAGTTGGTTTATCACCTGGGGTTAAATCAGCGAATGAACGCGCATCAACTCCAGCATCACACCACCATCCTCCAGCATCAAGATGAGAATATGCTCTGATTAATCCCTCCGTTAACCTCCCGGTATTTGTACGATTAAGTTTTTCACTAACCATGAGTCTTTCCCAAGACTCATGCTCACCACCTGCATAGTTGAATTGAAGACTTTCAAAGTTTTTTGCCGCAATATCAGGATGGATAGCGCTATCTTCAAACTCTTGCCAGTGCTTTGGTTCAAGAAAATTGGGAATGTCTTCAGTATGATGTGGTGTCCAAAATGCTTCTGTTGGGGCAGGAGATTTCAGTACTGGCTTGGAGAAAACTGATTCAACAGTATTATAATTTGGTGTCTCTTTCAAGACGGGCAAGACTTTCGGTACTTTTGTTGATGAATCATCGCTTGTTGTCCGGCTAGATGCGACTGATTTCACAATTGGCTGGACAATTGAAGTAGATACTGTCGTCTCTTGTTTTAGTACTGTCTTCTCAAAAGGGGCACTTATATCTATAGTTATTGCTTGGTGCTGCTTGAAAGTCGATTTCTGAACTTGTTTTCGTAGCAATTCCAAGGCATTATCTTTGGCTTTCGACTGTTGCGCTAACCAGAGCAACCGCGTTGGATCTTCGGTGTAAATCTTTAATTCATGCCTTGCACGGCTGGCAGCAACATAAAAACTTTCCTGTCCAATAGTAAAATCTGCCGAAATTAACACCCGATCCGCAGTTTTCCCCTGGCTACTATATGTTGTACTCACAAGGGCATAGTCTAAGTTTTGCGCCTGTGCCAAACTAATGCATTCAGTACGCTCATCAGCATATTTAATGTGGACTATGTTCAGGTCGATCCCTGTGACAGTAAATTCCTGTCCGTTACGTCGTCCCAATTGCCGGTCGTTTTTCTTCCATTGCAAGCGATCGCCCACAGCTATTTCAATCTGGTTTCTTTGGTAAACTGCCTTCTCAAAAGCTGTGTCTACATCCATTACTCCACCATCATCGCCCTTGAGAGTCAACCTGTCAGTAGTTCGATCTACCACTTCATACAGTTTCCCTTTCTCCAACCCCCGACGTTTGTAGTCTCGTGTCGGCATTATTACATCACCAATTTCAAAGTTATGGGCAAACCGCATCTGTACTTTTGTCAGATTTTTGGTTTGTAACTGGCTGATAGTCGCTGTTTCTCCCAAACTCCCTTCATTTTTTAGCTTGTCTCGAATAGCTTGGGTAAGGGCAAGTCTTTCTGTATTCGTTCCAGCTAACACAAGGGTTTTGAGTCGCTGCTCTGGTGTCCCTACTGTATAATCATTGGCGATTTGTTCTACTTTTGACTCTGAAGAAACAGTTTTTATAGAGCCGATTGCCAGTAGATGTTCAAAACCCGCTTCAATCCTGCCATCAGCGATTAAATCTACTGCCAGCTTCAGTTGAGGGTCTTTTTGGCGCAACGATTCATTGAGGTGTGCGGTTTTGATTCCTGCCTGTTGCAAGGATTTGAAGGGATTGCCTGCCGATACTGCTGATAACTGCCGAGTGTCACCTACTAAAATCACCCTAGCTTGAAGTAAGGTTGCCCGTTGTAGGAGTGAATGGGCATCTTTAGCACTGAGTAGCCCGGCTTCGTCCACAATCCAGATTTGATTTGGTTCAATTTCTTGTGGTTCAGTGACAAGTAATCTAGCCACTGTCTCAGACGGAATTTCTAACTCTTCGCTCAAAACCTTAGCAGCAGAAGAACTAGGGGCAAAGCCTTTAATAGTGTATCCGGCATCCATAGCGATCGCTTTTAATTCCTTGAGGGCAAAAGTCTTACCAGCACCAGCTACCCCCTGCCATGCAATGAATTGGTCAGATGTTGTTGCAGCTAATTCTACTGCTTCCCGTTGCCCTTTGTTCAGTAACGTATTCTCCAAAAGGCTTTCAACTACTTCCGGGTGCGAAATTGGGTTAACGTTGCCAAGTCTTAGCTGCATTAACTCTATTGTCGCCAACTCCCGCCGCACTGCTGTCATCGTTGTAAATTGATGAGTTAAACCCGGCAAGCCGATTAACTCCTGGTGGGATTTTATCAATGGCTCAATGGCTGTTACATCAGTGGCTAAACGTTCTTCTAGGACGAATTTTTCTAAGTCTTCCTGGGTAAATGCTACATTCCTTTCTGAGCAGTGAGCGATCGCTAAATCCAAAACCTCTGCCAAACTCAAATCATGGGCTGGTATATCCTGCCTTGTAAGAGAAGGCTTAACAAACCTAATCCCTAACGCCGCAGCTTCTTCTTTCCAGAATGCAAGTAACTCTGATTCTGGTAGTTTTTGCTTACGCTGGCGGGTATCGTCCCAGATTTTCTCACGTTCTGCCCAAGTAGAATTAACCCCAGATGAAGCGATGATTTGTTGTCGTCGCTTAGAAAACGTTTCTAAATCTTTCTCCAAAAAGCCTTTGATATCAAACTGCCCATGTTTACGCGGCTCCACTTCATACCCTAGTTTCTGGACTTCACGCGCCAGATAACTTTGATATGCCATTCCCAAGAATTTCTTATTGGCAAATATTTCATTATTGCCCAGGCTTAACCATCTACCATCTCTTGTTTGCGTCATATTCATCAGCAAACAGTGTGTGTGCAGATGTGGATCTAAGTCCCGACTCTCGATATGGTCAAACTGAGCGACGACCAAGTTACCAGTCTGAACTCTATGTCTCTTGTTGTCATCTGTCACTCTGGTGTAGGCGTACCTCTGCTCTATCAGTTGCAGGACTTCTTTCAATGCCTGATGGTGAGCATCGATTAAACGAGTATCCCCACCAATCAAGGCCATCAAGCTTACACTTTTGGGCGCAGAAAATGTACAGTCTAATGCGGCTCTGCGTTCTCCTTTCCCCTTTTCTTTGACTACTCTGGCATTCAATACCTCACGACCATCAGGCGATCGCCCCTCAATGATATTTTTAAAAGCTTCTTCGTCATCGACTGCCCCTGACAAACCCAATTTTTCAGCACCTTGACCACTCCAAAGCGACTTACCAAGGTGATAGTAATTCTTGATGAAGTAGTTCACCGCCATCTCTGAGGAGACGTTAGCCGCTGTTAGCATGGCTCACCCCAACTCTGGACAAAACATAACTTAATACTCCTTCTATTCCACTGACAGAAATTCTGATTATTTTCTCTGTTGGCAAGATAATCACCCTTTAAATAACTATTAAATGTGATTGTGAATCCCCATCATCAAATGCAGCCACGCTTGATGACGAGTGAAAATATTTTCACGATTCTTGTATTTTTAGTTTTTTCTCCAACAGGTAATTGATATTTAATATAGCAAAAAACTAGAGCATTCTTTCCGCCAAATATGGCGTACTGTGCGTCAACAAAAGATGGATTTCAGGGCTTGTGGTTATTTAAGCTAATTACTAGATAATTGGGAGAATCCTTGAGAAAATTGGGAAGTGTTGGGAAGTACTAGGAAGTCTTGGGAAGTACTAGGAATTGTTGGAAAATATTAAGCTAATGAGAATTTGGTGACTGGATGATGTTTAATAGTTGAAAAGGTAAGAAATGAATTGGCGATTTGGGAGATGTTGTTGAGATATTGGTAGATATTGAATGTAGTTGGTGAACATTGGGAATTTGGAGATTTTGTGGAGATTTTCTATCAGATGCACGAATTCATGAAAAGTCAAAAAGTAGTGCCAAAACTGTAATATTTCTTGATAAATGTATCAATAATCACGGTCTGAGCGGTTTATCTTGAGAGTAATTATCAATTAGATAGACAAAAAAAGGTCAAAAACAGGGAGAAATTTTCTTGTGGATTTAATGTTGAGCCTTGATCCGGGAACTTCAATGACGAAGATGGTTTATCGTGTTCTCTCGGAGATTTCGTACAAGTCAGAATTGCTGTGTATGGAGCCAGAGTTGATTAAGATTTCCAAAGACTCACTGGATTTATATGAGTCTGGGCAAATGAATCGGCCCAATCCAGAGAATGAAGCATGGATAGAGTACAACGAAGAATATTATGCGGTTGGCTTTTTGGCACAAAAGTATTTTGAAGCGCGAATCAATTTTTTAGAACTCAAGTATGAGAACGCGATTCCAAAAACTTTGGCAGCAGTGGGGGCAATAGCGATTAGAGAAGGGTTGAAGGCAAACTTTGATTTATCCTTGGGACTGCTATTGCCTTATGGGGAGTGGGAAGATAGAGAGAGATTGGAGAGGGGTTTAACTAAGGCACTGTCTAGCTTTAGCTTTCGAGGGAAACAATTTTGTATAAATCTAATTAACTTTCAGTGCTTGCCCGAAGGTGGGGGACTGATATTAACACGAAGTAAAAAACTTGGCACAGATTTTAATAAAATGAACATTGCTGTGGTGATGCTGGGTTTTCGGGATATATCAGCCGTAATCTTTGAGCGTGGTATCTCAACTGGAAAAACGGAAGGATTGGGCTTGGCGTGGATGCTGGAGAGAATCAAAAGCCGAACATCAGGGCAAAACTTACATGATCTGTTAAAGGCTGTTCATCTATCAGGCCCGACATTGAAACCGAGATACTGCAAACCTTTGGCTCGGAGCAAGAAGTCTGATTTTAAGGTTGAGGAGATAGCACAAATTATTGAAGTGGCTGACTTATCTCGTAAAGAATACTGGGAAAGGGTATCCACTTGGCTCAAAATTAATATTCCTGCCCATATTGAGCAAGTCATTATTGGTGGTGGAACGTCGGAATATTTAGGCTCGGAGTTGAAAAATTTGTTTACTCATACCGACATTTCATGGGCAGCAGAATTATCAGAGGATGTGCGTTTGGCTTTTAACCTGCCGATTAAAAAAGATGCCTTGTGCTTGCGTTTCACTGATGTATATGGATTGTTTCGTTACCAACACGCTACGTCATCCATTTCAACTCATCGTGCTTCTTAATTAAAGGAATAATGAAATGCTTTCAGATGTTGAGTTTCGCTTACGAAGTAGAGTTAAGGCTGATAGTTCCGAAGCCGTGGTAATTAAGTATCTAAACTCCAGGGACACTCTTTATCCTGCTAGGGATATGGCGATGATTGCCATTAGCAGTTATTGGTTGCCTTTAGCTTATCAAGCTATGGATCAATCTGTGGATTTAGAGCAACACGTTCGTGGTTGTCTTTACCGCCTTCAACTACACCAGCAATATCTGATGGGACTGCTGGGAGAAATCCCGTCTCAAGGAACGCCGATGATTGCAGTAGCCTCTAATCAATCACAGCCACTACAACTAATACAATCAGAACCATTACCAATATCCAGGACTTCAGCCAAAGAACCATTACAAATAGCCAGAACTCATCTACTAGAAGAATCGGAGTCGGGAACTGACTGGTTAAATCCTTTTTAGATAGGAGTCCATGATTATGTATCAACCACAAGAACTTTTTAACAACCTCGCACCAGAAGAAGTTAACCGAACTTTGCATTTAAGCGGTATATCTGAAAAGGAATTGTATACCGAAGACGATGCAGACCGTTTTCGTGAATGTCGCTCTTTAATTGAACAAGGCAAGACTGACTCTGAGATAATGAATTTATTGCCGCCTGTTGTAGCAGAAACAACTCAGACGACTACTGATAGCGATAATAGCCAAAAAGCTAGCACTTCCAAACAAAAAAAGTCGAAAAAATCTACCAATTCACAATCTCTAGACATTTCGGAATTCCTATCTACAGCTCGTGAGGAAGGCTTTCAACTCACACTCAGCAAAGCTTTAGGGATTCTCGCTTCTTGTGGACTAAAAGAACAAGAGGAATATACTTCAGAGGAATTGAGGCGTTTTCTCGAAGCCTGTGACCTTTTAAAACAAGGAAAAACAGAACGAGAGATTGCAGCACACTTTGGGATAAGTGAGTCGGATGATCTAGATATTCAATTAACCATTGAAGAAACCGAACTACTAATACAAGATGGAGGTGATCAGCTTTTTGGTGAAATGCTCCGAGATAAAGCTGAAAAACACGCAGCTGTTGCCCCCGCACTTTATCTCAAATATTTAGCACAAGAGTTAGCCTCAGAATCATCTCAGCAGAATTGGCGAAAGTTGCTGGAAATGATTAAGGCTCGTGCAGTGGGAAAGTCTCAAGTCCAATTTCCCTCGAAGGTGCAAACCCTGATGCCACAGCAGCTCTTGAACAGTTTGCCACCGAACTCAGAGAATGGTTTGACTTCCGACTAGAACAGGAACGACAAACTATTGAGATTCAGGCAGTAAAAACCTCTGATGCCAAAGCCACCCGACTCGCTGCTCACAAACTGGAAAAGTTGCAAGCTTGGAACGAAGCACAACTAGAACGTCAAAAGCTTCGTCACAAGCAGTTTGAACAATTCAAGGGGTTTGTTTTTTGGCTCGGTGGTTGGGTCGGTTCTGGTCGCTCTGGGATTTTCTTTTTTATCTCTGCCATGTTAGCTTCTGCGACTTTTGCAGGAGTATCAATCATTAATCTACCAACAAATCTTTCTTGCCCTGATCCCAAAAGTCTCTGTTATCTGGTATACCAAATGCGATTCAACAATAAAAGTGTGATTCTTCCACAGCAGACTAAGGATATTATTGCCGAGTATGAGCGCAATAAGAATAAACCTAAACGGCGCAAGTAATAAAGTTTTGGCGAAAAATAAACTGTCTTTAGAGGATGTTTGAAAATTCCTCTTGTCGGTATCAAATATAGTTTTAGATTCCCCTATATTTCCCTAATAAAGGGGGACTTTGATTCCGTTTTCCCATTTTTTAGGGGGAATAGGGGGGATCTAAAAGTGCCTAAATTCACAGCGAAACACTTTTTAAACAACCTCTTAAGTTCTCCCCTAGCTTTTGATAAAAACGCAACTAAATGATAATGGGATGAAGTTATGAACGAACTAAAGGAAATTAAACTTTGGGATGATTGGGACGATATTAATTTATCTACTCCAGAACGTCGCATTGAACGTTTAGAAATTCTGCTGTGCCAAAAAGTCCACAAAGGCGAGGACATATCTGAATGTCTGCAAGTTTTAGAGTACTTGAAAAATCGCACGACTCAGCAAAAGTTAGAGTCTGTTTTCTTTAGGCGAGTTCAGTCTCAACTGACTTTCAACTCGTGGCAAATAATTGGTCAGGCTACATTAATCTTTTTAGTCGCTATTCCTTGCTGTTTTGCAACGTATAAAATAGCTACTTCATCATTAATATCTAGCAATTCTTCGTCGGAATTATCTCTTAGCAAACAATTATCAAAAAGCACCCCACCACACAGTAAAAAACATCATAGATAAACACAGTGACAGTGCAGTATATTTATTTACTGCACTGCGATTACTGACTATGATACTCCATCAGTAATTTCTAAAATCTTTCAAGTCAACGGAGTAAAAAGGCAGTTTATGAATATTTACTTTCATGCCCAAGGTGAGGCGATCGCTTTCTTTCACATATTCAAGTAAAATCACTGTATTTGATGGATAAAAACTTTCTTTACAGCGTAACTCACCTACTTTAATAAGAGGTGTACTTGTCGAAAGGCAAACTGTCTTCCGGCTCAAAGTTACGCAGGTCTTGCTCCATCTGCTGACGACGTTGGACGTATGTTCTGCTGTTTCCAATCCTCCCTTGCATCAACCATTCACCAAAGTTGATGCCTTGTTCTACGTGATCCGCAGACATTTCATTATAATCATCAACCTCTATTTTCTTACGCCACTCAAGCTGTTCCAGCGCACTTTCACTGATGCCAATTTGACGAGCATATTCTACATATTCAGGTCTAAGAGAACCATCTGGGTTGAATTCCTTTTTTTCCTGTTCAGTGAAGAAATCGTAAGCTGTGTAGATTGGCCACGGCTCTGGATCAGTCTCGTCCAAGTGCTTCCACTCGTCGTATTCTTCTTTCAACGAAAGAGCATAGTCAGTAATTGCTTCCTTACTCATTCCTGTAGACAACATTTGTTGTCGGGCTTCATCTTTCAAACTTCCATCTGGGTTGAATTCTTTTTTATTCATATTTATCCAGCGCTTAATCCTTGACATAAAAACCTCTCAAAAATTTAATTAATGTTTATCAAGTTTCAAATTTTATGACTCTGGAATTGAAGCATTTTGACCCTCGTTTAAATCAATGGATCTATATAGACGATAACAAAACGAACTCTCAATCAATTTTAACTGAAAAGCTCAGTAATACTTTACTGGAATTTTACTTTCCTGACAAAAAATTCTCATTTGGACATTCAGATGAATACAGTACAGACGAAGATTTAAAAAATCATCCAGATGGACAGATTTTACTATTATCTTCAAAAACTCGTTTACTTTATGGAGAAAAGGAATGTTTAGAAACGATTCAAAAAATTTGTCCAGATAGTAAAGACCGGGGCGCTTATGGTTCCATCTTCCTTGGGGCTTGTAAAAATGCGATCCACGAAAAGCTAAACATTCTGGTAGTAGATGATTCTACTGATAATAGGGGTGAAAATGGAGGAATATTATCAAATGATTTAGCATATAAATTAGTTGGCGATTGTTATGGGCAGATTTCAACACAGCTTTATGACAAGCTAACCTTAAGAGAATCCCAAGTAGATAAAAGCTATCGTGTAATTCAGCATCGATTTGGTTGGGTGGATGGAGTTGGAGAAGATACTACTAAATATCGTTTTGGCAAAGGAACGCTCCGACCATACAGACTAGATAGAATAAAATATGCAGATCCAAATAACAAACCAAAAATAGAGATAATTCTCCCCGTAAGCAGTTTTAAGGGAACAGACAAGGATAGACCCAAAGGATCTACTAAACCGCAGATTAAGCCAGGATTATATCAGCAAAATATTTGGTTAGCTGAAAAAGGGCAATCTCAACAAGGTCAGATGTCTATCTCCCAACTGCTGGCATCTTTCCCCCAAGGAATGAAAGATTTTGCCGAGGAACTAGAGGTACAAGCTCAAAGATTAGCCTCTATTCAAAATGACCCAAGAATTGTTGCTGCTTACTATTGTGAAAGATACGAAAAACGTAAAGAATCATTGAGCCAAAATAAATTAAAAATAGGAGAAGTCAACAATCAAGAAGCAGATGTTAAAAACTTAAGGACAAATGATGACTTAGATGCAGATCAGGAATTGGATGACGAGAGTACCAAAGATGATTTGTTCATGTACCAACTCATTAAAACCGATTTACTAGGGCATCAGCAGTTATTAGAAACTGAGAAGGTTAAACAGGAATTAAGTCGGTTTGTACAAAGTGAGTGGCGAGATATTGCTATTGGGAAAACGCTTACTTTTGACCGAGCAATGATTATTCCCTCCAAGGAACTCAAAAATGGTGAAATTTGTGTCCCTTGGCTGAAGCTTGGAGAAAAAGTTCTTAATTTTCGCTCTCCTTTCCTCAACTCTAATGGTTTGTGTGTCTCTACTAATAAACACGTTGAAGACCGTGTTGCGCCAGATGGTAAATCATTGCAAGGCATAATTGTAGTCAATGACGAAGACCACAAGCGCATACAGCAAAGAATCACAGAGCTAGAAGCACTCTTGGTTGATGTTGATTTTATCGACCCAGCAGAAACAGAATCAGAACGCCAAGCACGAGACTACGATGGTGATTGTATTGGTGTAGCACGAGCCGGCTTATATCCTAATTTAACAGCAGAGGCAGAGCGAAGAAATCTTCCCCAAAACGCCTATTCCCCCACAGTTAAGCTCAAAAAGCAATCATTTTATTTGGAAGATGGAAGCCAGCCCCCATTTGAAAAAATCGCTATTCACATGAGCGATAGCATTAGCGTGGGCATAATCAACAATCAAGTGACAGCACTGGAGGCATTAGAATCAGAAATTGAGGTACTAAAGACTTACGGTACTTTTGAGCAGAAATCAAATTATCTAGACCAAGTTTCAAACCATTACGAAACCCTGTTTGAGCAAGAACGCCAGAAAGATCCAAAGTTAATTCGAGAAGAATACAAGCCTTATATGCAAGGGTTTGTTGAACTTGCTTTGGGTCAAAGAACTCCAGAGATTATTCAGCAGGCGATGGATGTTAACCGCCTGATGTACCGAGAAATGATTGGTGAGGGGTGTTATCAAAACCAAATAGCGGTTGATTTATTCAAAAGTGCAAAAAAACCTGAAATGGATTTAATCAGGGAAAACAGCCGCTACTTGTATCGTGATGTTAATTATATTAAAGATAAGAAATCTTCGTCAGTTTATTTAAACACGGGGATAACACCAAAGGGCTACTCGCCAGTAGAATTATTAATTAGCCAAACCAATAAATATTTCCAAGAATCACAGTTAGAATCGCGTCCCATCGTCCAGTTTAAAGACTTGTTCCAAGGAGTAGAATTTACACCACAGCAAAAATTGGCAGCGATCGCCGCCAAATACGAGTTTGATCGGAAATTCAACGCTGCGGTTCGGATGTCCCAACGGCGTGAAACTGAGAAAGGGCCATCCGCAATTGTGCAAACTCCACAAGGGGCGAAACTCGAAATTACCAATATCACCCGTTACGGGCATCCCCTAATCTGGAAAGCCCAGATGTTGAACATTCGCCTAGATGAAATAAGAGAGCAATTCAGAAGTAAAGAACGCCCGCACCGATTATTAGCAGTTGCACAGATAGATGGTGAGATTGGGGAGGATAGGAAACCCGCATACCATAAACTGGGAACAGTTAGCCAACAATCTGTGACTGACCACAACCTCAAGACGGGGATGACCATGCAGGGAGCTAAACTCCTAGAACTAAAACCAGAACTTACTAGAAGCCAAACTAAACTACTCTTTGCCTTGGCTTATGAAGGGGCAGAAGCATTTTATGCGAAGATACCAGAGTCAGAAAAACTTGCATCCGCTGCCGCCGCTTGGAACATCTGTGCATCCCGCCAGGATGAACTCGAAGTTGCAAGAAAAGAAAACGCAAACCCCCAGGCGATCGCTAAAAAAGTCTCTAATTTCGCCTTCGCTGCTTTCCCCAATGAGATTATTTCTCGCTTAGATAAATTGCAATTTACTGAACCGAAGTTAGTCACACTTTTGAATGAAGCGAATCAATTTTTGGGTCGAGGCTGGAACAAGGATGATTTGCACCCTGTAGAAATCAGAGCTTCTCACCACCCAGTCGGACATGAGCGCCATGTTTCCAGATTGTTATTTGTCCAGGATAGTGACGGCGAATATAAGGAATTCGCCATGCTCGAAACCAGAACCGCACAGCTTCCCATTGGTACGAAAGCGCAAGCTAGTTTCGTTGGGGTAGAACCTGCTACTGCCAAAGCAACTATTGGGCTGCCAGGAAACGAGCCGGTTGAAATTACTATCCGTGAACTCAAGAACTTCTCTTATGCAGGACTTGTTTTTAATACCGAATCGGTCAACTTGGAATTTGGCACTGTGCCGATTCCTGACAAAACTGTAAAAATCAAAATTGATGCTTTGACTTTGGGTGAGTTAGACAGTGATTCGCTCCTTCAGTTGAAACAAATTGATTACTTAAAAAATGGTAATCCTCTAAAATTAAAGCTCACGTCTATCTCTGAAACTGGAGATCAAGCTTTCGTGCTGGGTGAGTCTCCTAATGGGAATCTCCTCAAAATTAATAAAATTAACTTTTATGATTTTTCTGGTCAGACATTCAATGATCAAGATTATCGAAAACTGACTATCCAAACCTCAGCTTCTAAAACTAGAGATGGTGTATTTTTGAATGGTGAACCCTTGGGGGTATTACATTTCAAAAAAGACAAAGACGCGCTCAGACAGCTTGGACTGCTCAAAAGCAGACAACTTACACCCGCACCGGCGATTATTCAAAGTAATTTTTCTGTTATTTGCGCTCAAATTGATCCTAATACCGTTGAATATCCCCAGAAATGGACGAAGGAATTTCAGGCTTTTGAGACTCAATCGGTTAATCCTGAACAACAAGAGATGATTGAGAGTAGTGCGAAAATTCTCCATCATATTAAAGAGCGTCCTACTTTCTTATTTTCGACAGAATCAAACAGAAAACTTGGAGTCATGGGCTTGGCTGTTGACAACCAGAAAGCTGAGGCTGTTACTAAATGGTTAACTGCTCAAAAAGTTGAATGTCAGCAAGTACCAATAGATGATGTTATCAGGGAAACCCAAAAAGGTTTAACGGTCTTTAACTTAGTCAGTAGTTCAATTCCTCCCAAAACTTTGGATAATATGACTAAGAAATTTGGGGCAATTATTGAGTCTACCCTTGAGTATCAGCAAAGAGTTAGCTCCCTCGCCACACGACCGCAGTTTTTGAAACCTCCATCTCAATCAGCGCAATCCCAGCCTTTGCAAAGCACTCCAACCACTCCACCCCAAGATATTCAAAATGTTGCTCCTTCAGGCATCAAAGGCAAACCGATTCCCATGAACTACCCATTAATGATGCATGGTGACACCAATCTTTTACCCGTGGATACTTGCATTGATGCGATCAGAGGATATGGTCGGACTCATACCACTAGAGCTTATCAGCCTTACAAACAGTATGGGTTTAAGGAAGGGGACATTGCTCTGGCGACAGGTATTGATAAACAAGTCGCCTTTCGAGTTGGTAAGCAGTATCAAATCACACCTGATATGATTGCTGACCCCGTTTATCAACAGCAATGGGCTGATATGGAAAAGCACTCACCCAAAGCATTACCAGAACTGTTCACGGGCAAAGGGCAGGTCTGGGGACTATATCTTGAACCCTTGGGGGATTATGTGGAGGGTTTTATAGTCCCGTTTCCTGAACCACAAAACAGAGCCGCACCCAACCAAGAAGTCCAAACTCAATCAGTTACTATTGATGACTTAAGAAATTGGTACAATGCCGCAGATAAGTTAGGGAAGTCGGAAAATTACAAAAAACGCATTATAGAGGTGGCCAATCAGTTTAAAGCTGGTGAGCAATTATCAGCCCAAGCGTTGACAGTAATGAAGAAAGATACATTTGAGCTTGAAGCCATCAGTCGGCTAAGTCAAATTGCTCAAAGGATTGGCATGGTCTGGGGTAAGTCTGATGAAAATGGTACTCAATTTCTTGGAAAAATTTATGACTTGGCTTTCAATACCCAGCAGAGAAGTTTAACTATTTCGCAGAAAAATGGAGAGGTAATTTTAAACTTGCAATCTGGTCAGGTACAGACTAATAAACTAACTCCACAGATATTGCAAACTTTTGAGGATGCTAATACTCAAATTGATCAAATATTAGCTAAATCTCAAGCGCAACAAATAGACTTACAAAGATAGATTTGAAGAATTCGGCAGCCAGGAGCCAAGTCGCTTTGCTCCAATTCGTAATTACTAATGGGCTGCGCCCCGCTACGCTCTAAGCAAAGCTATGCCGCAGGCTTTACGTAATCCGTAATTAATAACCCCATGAATAAATTCAGGAGCTTGGAATATGGAGCGGAAGCATTTCTTTGTCTCCTATAGCTAAAGTTAGGAGCTTGAAAGGAAAAATGACTTGCAGCAGCACGTAAAGAAGCAAGAAACCGACCCTTTGAGCAAAAAATGCTATTACAGGTGGGTAAAGGCACTTACGACTGTAGAAAACCTTGTAAGCAAGTCCACTCGTGTGATTCATGCTTTTGACAGAGAAGGTGATATTACAGAAGTTTTCCATCAAGTTCGTCAACTTTAGCACACAGTAGTTTTGGATTTTTGAAAAACTAAGTTGGCTAGAAGGTTGCTCTATAAAGGGCTACTTTTCAGTGTACTTAGGAAAATTCAACTTTCATCGCTACATACGCATTTGCAAAGCGTTTGTATAGGAGAATTGCTCCTAAATTTGCTCCCAGGCAGATGCTTCCTAGTCCCAATAAAATGTATGTGGGAGCCATGACAACTCCAATCATGAACCAAGCAAATACGTGCAGTATGATTAATAAAGCAAAGGTACTGGCAATTGCAGCACTTCGCCAAATCTCAATAGCTGGACGACACAATAATGTCAAACCTATTGTTAACGAGGTAGCAATTAGGTTGACTGGGATTAGAAAGGCACAAATGCCAATGCAGTAAGTGCTTGAGAATATCGTCAAGGTGTTAAAGTCTAACATGAATTCTCCTAGATTAAATTGCCAAATTTTAGATGAATATTTGTCCTGATATCCTCAAGGTTAGTCAGACTTTAAAAGATTTGTAGGTTAGGCAAAACGATGGCGTTACTCAGATATTAGTGAAGACACACTATAACTCTGAACCACCAAGAAGTTGGTGGTTCAGAGTTATAGTTCGTATTAGCTACTAGTCAAGCACTTAAGCAGGAAATATTGTCCGGGTAATCAGTGCGCTGGCGAACCCAGAAACACTAAGACCTAGCAAAATACTAGTAAACAAAAGACCTATTCGAGGGTTAGAATCTAGTTTTTTGTCTTCTCTACCACCTGTAAAGAATAAAGACCAAGCTTGGGAAGCATTGATAGTCTTAAAGCTATTAAAATCAGGTCTGAAAACAACAGAACCAAATAGCTCAGGAGATTTGAAGTCTAAATCATTGTTCATGTAAACAAGTATAACAAATGTCTTGTCAAATAGCTACATTTATGATATTTGCCTACAGATAAAGGCAAGGTAGATATGTCAAGGGCAGCGATCGCCGGCGTTGAGTGGTGATTTTTCAGAGGGAGCTGAGGAACGGATATCGCTCAAAATGTATCAAATTGATACCGTGACTACTACGTTGCCAACTTCCTTTGACGGTTACAAATCAAAATCAAGGCTGAATGTTTCCCCTGAAGAATCTTCTTCTTTCTCCTCTGCAAATGGAGTTGGAGTCCAAGACGTGAGTTGGTTATCTTCAGTATTAATCGGTGTGTCAGCTAAAAGTTGTGCAGGTAATCCAGCCTTGATGAAAACAAAATAGCAATCAACTATAAAGTAAAGCGTGTCCAGGTAACTTTTATCTAGTTTTTGCGATTCTGCAAATATGCGCTCTCGGTAATTATCTTTAAGGCGAACTTTTTCCGGTGCTAAGTCTTTTTTATCTGCCATAGTTATATTCACTTAAGAGATGTAGTAGTTGGGTTCTTGCTGGTCATAGTTTTTGCCATCTCTAAAAGCCCAGAGACATTGGCTTCTACCGGATTGTCCAGGATTTTGAAGCCGTTTTTCTCCAACAGCTTCTTAAATCCTGGTAAGAGGCAACCTCCACCAATCGCCCAGATTTCATCCCCCTGGTGCTTGGCATCAAGTGTCAGATTCACCACTTTCTTCAAGTATTTTTCATACCAATCTTTTAAACTTGCACTGTATATATCTTTGATATCGATGTCACGGCTGTACCTGGTATGCCCCATTTCCAGACAAAATCGGATTTTGGAAGCATCCCCAATTTTTCCGCCATTTAAATGTTTCATTTTTTGGGAGATATCATCGATGAGAACTTCTACACCTATGGGGTAAGCAGTGTGAACTTCTCGCTGACCCCGGTTATAACGAGAATACAAAGTCGTACCATTGCCAAAGTCTAAAATGGTTAATTTTTTGGGTAGTGGATGCCCAAATAATGCACCCATACCCTCTAGTACAACTTTCAGCACTTCTACTTTTACATCTGATTGTTTGCCAGCAAGTATTGGCTGATATTCTCCATTGAGTACTTTTTGTAATTCTTCAGCCAGACCGACATCATGCAAACTAACTACTAATTTTAAGTGCCAAGCCCTACGGTGCGGGAGATGTGCTAATGCACCTAATAAAGTCAACAACGCGTTATTGACTTTATTTTCATTATTGTCTGTGTTGCGGTCAAAATAATTTCCTGTACGGTAAGCAGACTCTCCAACTGTGTAAGCAGTACCGTTGAAAACTACACGTCCTGGAACATCTTCCATCTCGGCATTAGTTATATAGCTGGGGACGCGAACTACTTCAAACCCTTCGACTAAAAGTTTTAGGCTTCCGTAACCGTTATCAAAGCCGGCAGGAAAAATTTTTTGCAAGGTGTGAATGTTAGACATAAAGAGAAAGGTAATAGACTTTGATTTGTGAAAATTATCTGTTCAAGCGATCTGCAAGAGCAAGAGAAAGGAGAATAAAATAACTTCACCCTTATTTTCCCAACTCAAGAGCTTATCATAACCCCTTGGGGGCTAAATGGGGTATAAAATATTAATCAGTCAAATATACCCTACTTAGCACCTATATACACCCTATATAGGGGTCAAAATATCCCCAAAGTCTTGAACCTGTGTTGGGGTATATATAGCCCCCATATAGCCCCCAATAGTCATTTTTGAAATCTTTTTTATCAACACAGCAGAAATTAAATTAGATCATCGTTGACTCTTTGATTTATACTTTACCGTCAATCTTTTGTTGAAAAGCAATTCAGTCTTGCTCTTTAACTTCTCGCTGACTATGTAACGAGTGCGTTAGTACTTGCTTACAGGTTCAGCTTTCTCAACTGAATTATCATTCACACCCAAAGTCAATTCCAAAAGAGTTTTTTGGAGGTAAGGTTTTACTACTTGGCGATAAACATCATAATTAGCAGGTAGTGTAGTAGTGAGAATTACCCACTCATAGGTTAGTTTGTAATTTATATCTTTCACCAATTCAGGTTTTCCAGCCTCTTCTTGAGGTCTTTTGTGTTGTTCAACTTCATCAACACTTAGCCGCAACGGTAAAGTAGGCCACCATAACCCTTGGTCATCTAGGCCAACAACTGCTCCTGGCGGTTTCGATTCATTCGGATTCACCACTGAAGTATTCGTTCATGTTTCAATGTTTTGCTTAAAGATTAGGAATGAAAGACTTCAGAATTTTGCATACGCAAAAATATGAAATTTCAGTTTTTCATCTATCTGATTTACTAGATTTTTGCTTTTTCAGCCATGTTCCTAATAGTTCTTCTACTAAATCGCTTACAGGGCGCGGTGTTCGCTTTCTCAATTCTTTTCTTTCCTCTGCTAAGACATCTTGAACTTCTAATAACATATCCAAAGGAATATATGCAGAAATTTGAGTATAGTCGGGATTGCTCCGACGACCAGCAGGGCGTCCTGGCCCACGCTTTTCATCTTGAGGTACAGTTTTATTTTTCTGAGGCAGGTTGCTTTTTGTTTTCTTTGCTACAACTGGTTGAAGCTTCATTGCCTCTGGTATCTCTTTCAAGCCTTTCTCTGTTTTGTCTGTTACATCTGTTTGTAATAAACTAGCTTGTTCTATTTCTTGCTCTTGAAGTACTTCTTGTGGTTCAGGTACTTCTTGTGGTTCAGGTACTTCTTGTGGTTCAAGTACTTCTTGTGCTTCGAGCGATTCTTGCGGTTCAAGTGGTTCTTCTGTACGCTGTTCTCGCAATGCTCGAAGACTTGCAAAGCGACCACCTGCTGGTTTTTCTTGTGTCATTAGACCATTATCTCCTTTCCAAGTTCTTCATACCCAGCCCAAGCAGCATCTGCTCTTGGGTCAGGGTAATCTTTGACGATAACACCCTCTAAAGGCGCTCTCTCAAAAGCTACTAGGCGCTTAATTTCGGCTTTAAAAATAGGAATATTTTCAGCTAAAAGCATTTCTTTTGCCTCCTTCCCAGACTGGCTTGGTGGTGGTGGAACCATCGTTAGTAAAACTTTAAAATTGGATTTCATCTGGTGCAAGATTTCAATTGTTCTTAAAAGAGCATCCAAATCTAAAGCTTTTGGTGTCGTTGGCAAGATAAGAAGATCACAAGAGTCAGCTAGCTCTTCAAGGTCTTCTTTAGTTGGTCGGGCTTGGGTGTCAATTATAATATGCTCAAACTGACGAATATATTTAGGCATCTGAATATCAGTGACTACCTTGAATGGTAGTTTCCCTGGTGCAGCCCATGTCATAGCAGAACGGTTCTGATCACCATCAACAAGTAAAGCTGCCCCCTTTCGGTTTAAATAAGCTGCTAAGTGAACAGCCGTTGTTGTCTTGCCTACTCCACCTTTGAAACTAGCCACTGTAATAATCACTATTGGTTCCTTTTGCTGAATTAGAGCTTAGACTTATAGCGTATGTTAGCGAAATAGTGAAATTATACAACTTTAAAAATTTAGTTTTTCACAATTTCAGTATTTTGTAGTTTCGCGTATGCAAAATTCCAATATGCTAAAATAGCACTATATCAAAAATTACAAAATTAAGATTTGTTCTGCCAAGTAATTTGGTTATTTTCGCGTATGCAAAATTCTGATATAGCGAAACTCTGAAAAACCAAAGCTCCATATTGCTGGAATGCCATTATAGGTTTTCTCAAACCGAGGTTAAACAATGATGTTATTTTCACGTATGCAAAATTCTGATATAGCGAAACTCTGAAAAACCAAAGCTCCATATTGCTGGAATGCCATTATAGGTTTTCTCAAACCGAGGTTAAACAATGATGTTATTTTCACGTATGCAAAATTCTGATATAGCGAAACTCTGAAAAACCAAAGCTCCATATTGCTGGAATGCCATTATAGGTTTTCTCAAACCAAGGTTAAACAATGATGTTATTTTCACGTATGCAAAATTCTGATATAGCGAAACTCTGAAAAACCAAAGCTTCATATTGCTGGAATGCCATTTTAAAGCTCACACAAGATTGCGGTAAGCTGACAACAGTTTACCGCAGAACTTACGTCAACTATTCCACATTCCAACCATCAAAGAGATTTGGCTGATCTATTCCGTACTGCCGCTGCACCAGCCGCCTCAGTTCTGCCACCGAGTTAGCCGACTTCATTAGAACCAGAACTGATATCACATGGGGAGATAATCTCTCCTTTGTTTCTTTCGACAGCATTTGATGTATTTTGTACTTCCTCCTCCCGTTAGGCAAAATTGGATTAACGATATCGAGCTTGGCTTTTTCTTCTGGAGTCATCCAGTTGTAGACAAACTCCCAATAGTATTTGCCATTTTGTATATGCTTTTTATGCAGCTTGCTTATCCGTGCTAGATTCTCCTCAAACTCAGTTTCAAAAAGTTTTGTCCAAGGACGCGGGGTATCAAGGATGCGGCAATCATCGATGCGTCGCTGTTCGACTGTACGTCGTTCACCCCAGACTTGATCGAATCTGCTAGTAAGTGAGTCTTCAGATAAGGCATCAATTAACCTTCGAGCTTGTGCATTTCCTTTTGTGTCAAAGTAACGCCAAATTATTCTGGCATCTCTTAGTGACCACGTTATAGCACGTGTTACTGTCGTTTTAACCGTATATTCCGCAGAAAGTGTAACCTGATTTAACCCTTGCTCTATAAGGGTTTTGTAGACACGGGGTAGGCTAAACTGTAACCTGGTCAACCAGTTTTTATTTATACCTATTGTCTCAAGTATGTGATTTTGAGACATCCGGTACTCTTTCGTTTCAACAATCCTAATGGCATCAAATCGATAGTTGCCGATGTACAACTCAACGGCTTGGGCGGTTGCAAAGTCTTTCTTAGCCATAATCGCTTTCTCCACAAGAATTTCATTAATTTCTCGCGGAGCGTTTGTATGGTAGATTGCACTTCCCTTGGTGTTATCATCGCTGCCCAAAGTTATTTGAATCAGTATTTAGTTAAGATAGTCAACGCCAGTAAGGGGTAAGAGTTAACACTCAAAGGATGAAGGTAAAACTTCAATACCGATTAGCTTATTAATTTTTTAAAAGTAAAAAAGACCCAGATATTTAATCTGGGTCTTTGAGGTTAGGAATTACCCCAAGATTTCAATCACAGCCGCTAGAATAGCCGGTGCTTTGTCTGAAACCGGAATGAATAGGCGCTTTTGCCAGTTGATGATCTCGGTGAAACATCCAACAGCTAAGAGTCGCTCTGCCAGTGAGATAGCATTAACCAGTTCTATGCGAGGTTCTGCGGCAATGTAAGAACGCCGCAAAGTTACGCCACCCGGTAACTGCTGGGAATAGCCTTCGTTTAGCACTAAAGAGACTAACTTCTGTGGACTTAACAGCTTGTTCCTGAGTCCGAGTTGTTCAGCCACCGACTTAATATCATTAGCATTCACCACCCGACCGAGTATCTTTTGTCCATCGCTGGTTTGCAAGCGGAATACTCGGCTATTGTGCTGCGGCAAGATTTTCCAAATGGGCAACAAAATACCAGTTACCAAATGCAGGTAATCGGTAGTGAACTTGGGCAGTGCGTCTACTTCAATAGACCACCCTGCGACGAACGCATCGACACAAACCGCTTTCCAAGTGGAAGATTCTAAATCCTTGACTGGTATACGGGTTTCTTTTTGAGGGCGGACGAGTAACACTCTTGGTACAACACCACCATCAGCGTCGTAGATACTATGTGTTGGAATTGATACAGCAGCATTGCCTGACTTGGAGTTGATCATGAGCCGTCCTTGATATTGAGTGGCGAACTCCAACATCTCTTCAGCAGTTTTGATGTTGTTCTTCTGGGTGCGTTCCACTTTCAAGTAATTGGTGACGCTACCAGTTTGAGCATGAGTATATACAGCTTCCTGGCTCTCAACAGTAAAGCGTTCAGCCCGTAAAGTCTCTACACCCATCTCGTAGACACCAGCCGCGATCGCTGCTTCAATCTGCTGACTTAGCAACAACTCAAAACGCTCAAAAATGATGTTTTGCATGTCGATGCGTAGAGCCAGCAGTCGATTGAGGAATTGCCGCAATGGAGGCAAGTCGATTTTCATCCCGCCTTCATGAGAGGTTAAACTCAGTCCTGTCATTTGCTCAAAAGTCCCTAGTGGAACTTCATAAAATCGACCTTGGTATATTTGTCTGAATAATTCATACAGGGCGTGTTCTGCATAGTTCGATTCCAGATTATCTTTAGCCTCAAATATCCCATTGCCACCCGTCTGCCGTTGACCACGAGTAAGAGCGCCCAAGCTATCCAGCCTTCGGGCAATGGTTGAGATAAAGCGGCGTTCACCTATGACGTTAGTGGTAACAGGTTTGAACACGGGTGCAGATGCTTGGTTTGTGCGGTGCGATCGCCCAAGTCCTTGGATGGCATTGTCTGCTCTCCAGCCGGCTTCCAACAAATAATGCGATCGCCGCCGACGATTCACAGCGTTAAGGTCAGCATGGTAACTGCGACCAGTACCACCAGCATCAGAGAAGATGAGAATTTGTTTCTCGTCCGCCATGAATGCAGCAGTTTCAGCAATGTTAGCGCCGGAACCACGCGAATCAACAAACAAACGCCCGGAATCATCCTTGAGAACTCGCTTGCTACGACCTGTGACTTCAGCCACTTGCTTGTGACCAAAATGCCACAGCAATTGTTCTAATGCGCCAGGGATTGGGTCAAGACTTGCTAACTTATCGACTAAGGCATTTCTCAAAGCTACGGCTTCTTGCGAAATAACTGGAGAGCCATCGGCATCAAAGACTGGCTCGGATCTTTCTTCTCCATCCTCACCAGAATGAATGGAATGCAGATGAACAGGGAAAGCACTCATTAAGTAGTCCATAACATATTCCCGTGGAGTCAGGTCAAGATTGAGATCCTGCCATTCTTCGGGTGCAACTTCATTGAGTCGGCGCTTAAGCAACTCCTCATTAGTTGATACAATTTGAATAACAATGGCGTTAAGAGCAGCTAAATCCTCTTCAATTGCTTTAATTAACTGCGGACATTTCATGCCAGTCAACAGATGGTTGAAGAATCTTTGCTTGTGCGACTCAAACTGAGACACCGCGCTCATCTTCGCAGCACGGTTGTAAGTCTTGGAACCAGAGATATTACAAGCTTGCAGGGCTTTGTCTAAATTATGGTGAATAACTTGAAAAGCATCAGAATAGCTGTTATAAATCCGTTCTTGCGTCGGCGTTAACTCAATTTCGAGAGTCTGATACTCAACTCCCTCGAATGAAAGGCTCCGCGCCAGATACAGCCCCAAAGCCTTGAGATCCCTGGCTACTACCTCCATCGCTGCAATACCACCGCCCTCTATGGATTCCACAAAATCCTCACGGGAGGTAAACGGGAAATCACCTGTTTGCCAAAGCCCCAAACGATTTGCATAAGATAGGTTAGAAACCTTCGTCGCTCCAGTCGCGGAGACATAGACAACCCGTGCCTGCGGTAATGCGTTTTGCAACCGCAGCCCAACAATGCCCTGTTGTGATGCACTCACTAAGCCGAGTGTCCCCTCCTGCGCCATCGCATTGCCCATACTGTGGCACTCGTCATAGGCGATCGCTCCCTCAAAGTCCTTACCTACCCACTCCACGATTTGCTTGAGCCGACTTTTACCATTCTTTTGTGAGCGCAGAGTCGAGTATGTGCAGAATAAGATGCCTTGGGTGAAAGGGATGGGGTCGCCAAGTTTGATGTTACTGAGGTCGATAATGTCTTTTGCATCACCTCCTAAAGCACACCAGTCTCTACGGGCATCTTCAATTAAGGCAGAACTTTTAGATACCCAAATTGCTTTTCGCCGCCCCTGACACCAATTGTCGAGAATGATACCAGCGACTTGACGACCCTTACCAGCACCAGTACCATCACCAAGGAACCAGCCACGGCGAAATCTAACAGCGTTTTCTGAGCTAGTTGCTGCTACAGTTACATTATCAAGCGAGTCATCTACCAAGTATGAACCAGAGAGAAATTCACAGTGCGCTTGACCAGCGTAAATAACGCTTTCAAGTTGTGCCTCTGACAACAAGCCTTGTGTGATAATATTGCTAGGAAAATGCGGTTTGTAAGTTGGGGCTGGTGGCGAGACAAGTGCTAGGGCTGCACTCTCGCAAAGTAACGAGGGATGGGGTAAAGCGTCCTTGATTCGGATACGTTGTGGGCGATAGGTTTCGTAAAGAGTATCTTTTAAGCCATCGGTGGCAAACCACTCAATGACTTCATATTCTAAGATGACAACATCTAGAATGGAGGAAACTGTTTCTGCTTCTGGTTGAGCAACTACGGTACGTTTTGGTAGCGCAACGACTTTGTTAACAGTGGTAAGAAGTTTAGCTTGAGAATGCTGCCACGGAAAACGCTGCGGTAACTGTTCAATCAATGTCAGTAGTTCGGGCAGCTCCAGAGTCTCAGTAATACAAGGGATTGCGGCAGGATTATCAGCAGGAACTTTATCAATCACCGTGATTCGGGTTTCTATTGTTGTTCCATGCTTCGCGTAGGCTTTACCATTAACCCCAACCGAAAGTACCACCCTTGCGTTGTCCTGCCATTTCACAAAAGTTTCTCTCCAAGTTGGGTTAGCTGGAGAAAACCAGTTGGCTGTGATCGTTATCAGCCGTCCACCATCGCACAATCTTTGTAGTGCTGAGTTAATATGCCGAGGAGTTGCGTCACAGAAGCGGGAGCGGGAGCAATGCGATTTTGTGAGATCATGTTAAAGACAGCAGGGGAGCAGGGAGCAGGGGGCAGGGGGAATGGAAAAAGAACCAATAAAAAGTCATGAAGACTTGGAAGTATATAAAATGGCATTTGATGTAGCCATGAAAATTTTTGAATTATCTAAGAAGTTTCCTGTTGAAGAACGTTATTCTTTAACTGATCAAATTCGTCGTTCATCTCGTTCAGTTTGTGCAAATCTGGCAGAAGCATGGAGAAAACGCCGTTATGAAGCTGCTTTTATTGCAAAATTGAATGATTCAGAAGCGGAAGCAGCAGAAACTCAGACTTGGCTGAAATTTGCTGTTAAATGTAGTTATTTAGACGTTGATATAGGCAGAGAGCTTTATGGAGTTTACAACCGAGTTTTAGGGATTCTAGTAACCATAATTAACAATCCATCTCCTTGGCTCATAAAACGCTAATTTCTAATCCCCCTGCTCCCTGCTCCCTGCTCCCTGCTCCCTGCTCCCTGCTCCCTGCTCCCTGCTCCCTGCCCCCTGCCCAAACGAAGCAAGGCATCTCACAAAATCGCATCGCTCCC
>NZ_WBKM01000358.1 GCF_015714725.1 Nostoc sp. WHI | reverse complement strand
GCCTCTTTGTCCCCCTGCCCCCCTGCTATTCTCAGATACTGGCGTAATAGACCGTTAACAAAACCCGTGAGTCCAGAAAAACCGTTTTCTTTAGCGAGTTGGACGGTGGTATTAACAGCAGCCGAGGCGGGAATACGCTGTTGATAGCGGAGTTGATAAAAGCCTAGATGTAAGATGGTGCGAAGGTCTTGTGGCTGTTGGTGAGATTTCTTTTTGGCAAATTGATCAATGAGAACATCAAGGGTACGCTGCCTTCTGACGCTGCCATAAACCAATTCTGTCACTAAGCGGCGATCGCTATCAAGCAAATTAACTTTTTGCAGCACTCTGTCTAGGGCAACATCAGCATAAGCTCCCTTATGAACATCTCGCAGAGCAATAAATGCTACTTGACGGGGGTTTGTCAAATCGATGTTTTTTACGCCAATATCAGACAAAGTAATCTTACCAAAGCTTAAACAATCAATGACAATTGTAGGCGATCGCTCTAGAAGATGTTTGAAAAGTAGTCTGCTGTAATTTTAGGCACTTATCGATCCCCCCTAGCCCCCCTTAAAGAAGGCTACGGTGTACACACAAGTCTTTCCTAAAACCTCACCCTGGTTATGCTACGCAAAACCTGTCCCTCTCCTTAGCAAGGAGAGGGATGTCCGCCAGGACAGGGTGAGGTTTTCCAAGGATTTTGGGTAATTCGATGACTTGTGTGTACACCGTAGCTACTTAGATGTATCGACTGACAAATTAGATGTATTGACTGACAAATTAGATGCATCGACTCACAACTTAGATGCATCGACTGACAAATTAGATGCCTCGACTGACAAATTAGATGCCTCGACCTGCAACGTTGAAAAAGCGATCGCACACCTTAAATCAAACTCTACAACCTTAAGCGATCGCCTATCTTTTGCTTAGATAGTTTTCAAACCGTTCCCGCAGTTGTTCAACCGTCAAATTTTGAGTCCAGTACTCCACTAATGCGTGACCAAATGCCCAAGCGTTACGATCGGGTGAAGCGGAGTTTTCCAGCAATAACGGCCAGAGGGATAACAACTCAAAGTTGAGCGGTTTAGAGTTGCCTGTATTCAAGAGTGAGAAAAGCTCATATCCCATTTGGAGTTTGCCAATTACAATCGGCAACTGTTCCACAGGAATTTGCTCTGCCAGCATATAGGCTAGGGCTGGAGATCCAGTTGAGAGCGTCGAAACAAACTGAAGAACAGGACTTTTGAGCAATGCCGTTAGTCCCTGTGTTGTCGTCATCTGAAAAGTGTAATGGTCGATGATTTTGGCGGCGGCAATGGTACGGGCTTCTAGGTTACGCAAAAAGCGCGCGAGACGAAGTTGCTTGGTAGGCGCGATCGCATCTATCAATCCCAACGATAGCGCCTCTACTCCCCAAGAAATTCGATTTGTTTTACTGTCACTCGTAACCACAGGTAAAACAAGATTACAAAAGTTTCCCAACATCTGGGTACGATATTCAGTGGCTTCTCGAATTGCAACTTCTTTGGGACGATTGCCCCGTTCCCAATTATAAGGCGGCTGCCACTCGCGGATAGGACGCAGACGATCTACTTGAGTGACGATCGCGATCGCAGGTAAATCTGCAACTTCTGCTTTCATGTCTTGCAAAAAGTCCACATCCATTTGCAGGGCAGGATCGAGAGCAGGGGTAACTAACAGCAGCAAATCGGCGTTGATGGCATAATCAAGCACTAAGTTTCGCAATTCAGCACGGTTGACTTGTTCATAACCAGGTGTATCCAAAAGTGTCAAGGTTTCGCCGCTTTGAGTCTGCCATTGATAATTCTGAATGCGATCGGTACTAGGCAAAACATCAACGGCTGCCAGTTCGTCCTGAAATAGCGTGTTAATCAGGCTACTTTTTCCCGAACCTGTGCGCCCCACCAGCAGAATGTTCACGGGCTTTTGCTCAACTGCCTCGGCTGGTTGAGCTTGAGTTAGGATGTCTCGCAGTGTTTGAGTTTTTGCTTTAGATAGAGTTGGTGTAGGTGAAGATGCTGAAACTGGTAATGTGCTACCTCCGTAAAGAGCGATCGCTTGTCGGCATAAGTTTCTCAGCGCAGCTTCCCGGAATAACTGACTCAAATTCCCCAACAATTGCTGAGTTGCTTGGTTACTGTAACCTTGACTGGCTTGTTTTGCGATCGCCGCCACCGGATTTAAGAGCCACTGTGCCCAGTTCCAAACACGCCAGAATTTCCGAGCCGATGGCTCTAACTTCCGGTAGACTTCGTAGCCTTGATATGCTTGCCCAACTGTTACTTGATTGAGAACTGGTGATAACTTCTGCATCCACTGATTCATATCATCCACCGTTCCCCGAATTAGTCCGTAAGCCTGGGGGACGTAAATGTTCAACAGAGGATATTGCACTTCGGGATTGTAAATATGAGCGATCGCTACAACTAAATCTTGGCATCGCGTCCAAAAGGTTTGCCAATCTTCCCAAATGGGGCGATCGCTCTGTGCCTCTTGCAGAATCTCTTGAAGTGCGGTTTCTGCAAGCTTGGTGACATCGCTGCCCACTGGTAGCCCAACTGTATCTCCTGCTGTCGATTCCAATTCTTGCTGGACTTGGGCTAATACAGCTTCCACCTGGTTGACAGCAGGTTGAGTCCATTTAACCAACAGCCAACGCCAACCAACGAATACAAGGGTGAACACGCCCCAGATCCAACTAATACCCCACGCATGAATTTGCGAACCGGCGGCTACCAATAAGAAAGTGATGATAAAAGCGATCGGGATTGCCAACACGAACCACTGCCACAGTTTTAATCGCACCATTGCCCCATACCTGCTTTGAAATGTTGGGAAATTCGAGTTTTTGCAAAAATCACTCTTATAAAAAGTCTATCCTCTCCAATCTAGGCAAGATGTTTAGTATTGTTGGATTAGTGCTAAACTCCTAATTATTAGGGATAAATGTTTGATTTTGCTGCGAGCAGCTGAATAGATAGTTGGACATTTAGGTTTCTAGATTAGAAGAAGTTTTATATTACTTAGTTGCTATGAAAGCACAATTTAGTAAGCAGGCTATGCAAAGCGTTACCGATATTGGCACGTTGATTGTCAGCACACCGGGAACCTGTGGGGGTCGCCCTCGGATTGCGGAACACCGGATTACAGTACATAACATTGCGATCGACTTCAACGCAGGTATGAAACCGGAAGAGATAGTTGTCCAAAGACCACAACTAATGTTGGCACAAGTTTATGCAGCGCTAGCTTACTACTATGCTAACCAGCAAGTAATTGACACAGAGATTGCCGCAGAAATTGAAGAATACGACCGTTTGGAAGTGGAGATTTTTTCATCTTCACGATAAGATTTACGTGAATAAATCACAAAAAGCTGCCTTGTGCGCGTTGAATTATGCTTGTAGATTTTACGGTTGAAAACTACCGCTCAATTAAAGAACCTGTAACTCTAAGTGCAGTTGCTCAAAAACAAAGCGATCGTCAGACAAGCCAAAGCAGCAAACGCAAACGGGTAAAGTCAGATCATGAAATTGCACCTGGATATCATGTTGAAGGGTGGGACATTGAGCTTTTACCTGTTTTAGCAATTTTTGGAGCTAACGCTTCAGGCAAGAGTAATGTTATCCAAGCTTTGGATTATTTATTGCTCATGATGGCTCATGGCACACAGGAATCAGTTCCAATCCAGAGAATCTTAAAATATGCAAAACTAGATCCTTTCAAGTTAGATAGGATCTTTGCTCAAAAACCTACAAGATTTGAATTAAGAGCTTTATTCGATAATAATATCTATACTTATTCACTAGTAATTAATCAAAATAATATAATCTCAGAAAACTTAGACTATGCTTTAAACACAACTAAGCGATCGCGCCGTTTATTTTCTCGTCAATGGGATGATAATAACAAAAAATTTATATGGAAAACTGGTGATGATTTTGCTGGAGCGCATAATCAACTTCAGGATAATATTAGGGAAAATGAGTTATTTATTAGTACATTAATCAAATTAAAAGTGGATATAATTGAGTCTTTTATAAACTGGTTAAAAAATCACTGGCTTGGAATTAAGTTGGGAATCGAAGATTTATATTTAGCTGCAATTACAGATATTCAAAGTACTTCGGGGTTCAATAAAATACTTGAAGAAACATTAAATATGGTACAAAAATTCGATACAGGACTGTCCAGAATAGAGTTTAAAAAAAAATCTGATGAACAGATTGGCTACAACATATATGCTGTACATAAAACTCATGACGGTAATGAAATCCATTGGCTTTTCGATGAAGAGTCTCTTGGCACTCAGCGCTTATTTCGATTGTTATTCCGCATAGTATTATCTCTGAAAATAAGAGGATTGACAATTATTGATGAATTAGGCACAAATATTCATCCTAATATTGTAAGAAGTCTTATCAGAATATTTCAAAATTCTAAAACCAATCCCAGAAACGCTCAACTGATTTTAACAAGTCATGATAATACCTTACAAAGAAACAACTTATTACGCCGCGATCAAATTTGGTTCACGCAAAAGCGCGCTGACCAAAGTACTGAGTTGTATCCTCTGACTGATTTCCATGTGCGAAATGATTTGGCAATTGACAAAGCTTATTTAGATGGTCGTTTTGGAGCCGTTCCGTTTCTCCCATCTGAAGAGGAAATGATTTTACAGGGTGACGAGCAGTGCCAAGACAGTTAAATCGTCGTTCGCCTAGTAGAAATATTGCTCAGAAAATACTAATTGCTTGTGAAGGAAGTAAAACAGAACCAATTTATTTTAATAGTATTCGTAATGAATTGCGATCGCCAACTTTAGATATTATTATATTGCCTCATCAAAACAAAACTGATCCAACTAGCATTATTGAAAGACTCATCGAAGAGCGACAGCAGAGAAAAGATAACCAGCAGTGGACTAAAGAAGATAAAGCTTGGGCTGTTTTTGACGGAGATGAGCATATTGAAAAAAGTCTGGCAAATTGGCAAAGTACAATAAATAGAGCTAAAAGCCAAAAGATTAATCTAGCAATTACAAATCCTTGTTTTGAACTCTGGTATCTAATTCACTTTCAAGACTATTTTGCACAAATTACCCGTGATAGGTTACTTAATTTGCTCAAAAAGCATATACCAGACTATGACAAATCAATGTGCTTGTATCCAAAACCATTGAAATCGTTAACTGAACAAGCAATTGAACGTGCTGATAAAATTGCAAAGCAGATAGAACGTAATGAATTAGATGAATACTCTAATCCCTGCTGTAGTGAGTTACCCAAACTCATTAGTAGTTTATTAAGTTTAAAGAATATTTAGGGCTTGCTGAAACAGCACGCTTTTGTACTGATGTCCTCGGTGCTCCAAGGATTTTGGGCTATTCTACCCTCAAGTCTTGCACCTGAATATACTTCTTTGGTCAGATAATCTATATACTGTCAGCTTCTCTTTCTTTTTCAGCAAGCCCTACGTAGGTTGGGTTTCGTTCTTCAACCCAACACTTCCGTGACTTTGTTGGGTTTCACTTCTCTACGAGACGCACTCGCGTTCGTTCTACCCAACCTACAATTTTCTTAAGTGAACAGTATAGGACTTACGCAAAACTACACGGGGTAGGGGCAATTCATGAATTGCCCCTACCTAAAAATCAGGGTTTCAGCTATTGTTTGCGTAAGTCCTACAGTATTGTGTAATTACCGGATTTTTGTAGTATTAATTCTCAACAAAAAAGAGGTCTTTGCTGACCTCTTACCAATTCCCTAAAATAATGTTTTGTCTACAGCAATTACGACAAACCAGTATTAGCACCTTGCTTACCAGTTGCCAATTCCACCTTGATGATTTTGCCGCCTGCTTTTTGAATACGTTGCTGTTCCCGAAACCAGTTTTCGTATGGAACTAGCTTAGTGAAGTAAGTATTTTGCAGTTCGCGTTGGGTACGAATTCGGCTTTGGCTAGGAACAAGAGCAGTAATTTTAAACAAACGGGACATATTTTGAAAATCTCCTGTATATTTTGTGAAAACTTTTTTATCTCAAAATCTTGAGTGCAAATCTTTTAATCATTCCAAGGCTGGAAATCAAGCATCAATACTAGACCACCAATACTCATCACTGATAATTTACCAAGATAAGCAATATAACGTTCTAGCACTCACGATTGATTTCCAGACCTTAATAAAGCCGCACTTAAATTCTTAAGCGCAAACTAATTCTTAGCTTAAGCCAGAGGAGATATAGTCTAAGTAAACGCCCATTTCCTTACCAGCATCAGAACCAACCAAACTAGCGGTTACTTCTTTGATTGCTTGGATAGCTTGCACAGTAGCACCGACGGGAACACCTAAGGAGTTATAGGTTTCCTTCAAGCCATTTAGTACACGCTCATCCAAAATGGAAGGATCGCCAGCCAACATAGCGTAGGTGGCATAGCGGAGGTAGTAGTCCAAGTCACGGATGCAAGCAGCATAGCGACGGGTGGTGTACATGTTGCCGCCGGGACGGGTGATGTCAGAGTATAGCAAAGATTTTGCTACAGCTTCTTTGACGATCGCAGCAGCGTTAGCGCTGATGGTGCTAGCAGCACGTACCCGTAGTTCGCCAGTGGCAAAGTAGCCTTTTAGCTTGTCTAAAGCAGAAGAGTCTAGGTATTTACCTTGAACGTCTGCGGAGTTAATTACAGCGGTAATTGCGTCTTGAGCCATGTTGTTAATTCCTTATTTCCAACCGTATTGCAATACTTCTGTTTCGTGCCGAATAAACAGCTTCACCCTACAGTAGGGCACCAACTAAATAGTCGAAGTAGCCGCCAGCTTCAGCAGCATCTTCACTAGACAGCAAGGTAGCAGAGACATTCTTCAACCCACGAATACCTTCAGCAACACCATCAATAGGAGTTCCCAAGGACTTGTACATTTCGCGGACACCGATAACACCAATTTCTTCAATAGGTGTAACATCACCAGAAACGATACCGTAGGTGACAAGGCGGAGGTAGTAATCGAGGTCACGCAAACAAGTAGCGGTCAATTCTTGACCGTAAGCGTTACCACCAGGAGACACAACATCAGGACGCTTTTGGAACAGTTGATCGCCAGCTTGCTTAACCAAGCGCTCACGATTTTCTGTCAAAACTTGAGCAATCCGCAGACGGCGCTCACCGCTTGTAACAAAAGATTTTATCCGATCTAATTCACCAGGGCTGAGATAGCGTGCTTCAGCATCAGCATTCACGATAGCTTTCGTGACGATACTCATTAATGGATTCCTCCAATACAAATGAAACCAGGATTTGATTAAACTGGTACGACTTTAAATTTGGTTTACTGAGTTTGTTTTCTCGTCCTTTTAGATACAACAGTTTAATAACTGCTACGGCTAATAAATTACGATTTTGCCTGAGTCAACATAAGTACACAAGCTTTCAAACTCAGTTACCTTCCGCAAAACATTTTCCGGCATTCTGTTGAGCATTTATGACTGCTCTTAATACTTTGTAATATTGCTTTTCAGAATTCACTATTTTTAGGGGCAATCTGAGAGCAGTATTACGAAAGGTTACGAAGGGGGCAGGGGGTAGGGG
>NZ_WBKM01000339.1 GCF_015714725.1 Nostoc sp. WHI | reverse complement strand
GGGGAAGATGAGGGAGATGAGGGGGATGAGGGGACAAGAGGTCAAAAGATGCAGGGGAGCAGTTCTTGCTGGGAGCAAGGGGGAAAACTGAGACGGAGCTTGTACTCCGCCCCAGTAAGAGCGCCCTTTATGGCGGGGCTTTTCTACGAAACGCTCCGCGAACATACCCATGTTCCGCTCCGCTCCACGGCTCCAGACCAGGGCTTGCTCCCCCTGCTCCCAGCAAGAACTGCTCCTCCGCTTCTTCTGTGAGAACTTGAAACAAGTCTTTCCCCTTGTCCCCAATTCTCCTTGTCCCCAAGTCCTCTTGCCCATGCCCAATGCCCAATGCCCAATTCCAAATTATTTCAATTTCTTCAGGGTGTCAACTAGATTCACTACGGCTGACAGTGCCGCCTGAAGTTTTTCCATGCGGTCAACTGAAGCTTGCTCAACTGTATTGACGAACTTTTCTAGGGCTTGGGTTAAGTTTGCCTGGGCTTGCTCAATTGCTGATGTATCAGATACTTGGGGTGTTGCAGGGGCGGCGGGTAAATTTACTGATGAGATGACAGAGCGATCGCTTGTCTGATTGTCACCCACAACTAACTTAACTGCGGGGTCGCCAATAATCGCATAACTACGAGCATCATTATTTGCCGTCCACATACCAGATAAATTCATCGGATCGGCGATCGCACCATATTTAATTTCTTCTAATTCTGTACTCAAATCAGAAGAAAGTTCAGCGTAGCGCTCGTTGAAATACTCAACAGCTGACCCCACAGGATGACCATCTAGCAATCGCTTTAAGGTACTTTGAAAAACTGCCAATTGCTTACCAGTTTTTTCCCATACGAAAGAGCAACCCCAAGCTCGTTCTACATGACCGATGACAGCCAAAGCACCGCCGTTGGGGTGGCTTAATAGTCTGCGGGGTAGAGGTGCAATAAAGGCGTTAGGAGCGATCGCTAGTCTTTCATTGGAGCCTTTTCTATGGGCAAACTCATCAAATTTAGGTGTCCCAGCACCATAACAAGCAAAGTGAAAGGCAATTAGTCCTAGTAAGCGAGCATCATCGCCAACATCGTCCGCAGAGAAATAAAATTCTTCGGGAATTGGTTTATTCCACTTATCTTTGCCGGGCCAGTCCTGACAGAGTAAAGCGCCTTGATGTCGTAGTTGTCGCTCATTCCCATTAGGAAAGCCCATACCATGACTAGCGGTGAACAGCAAAGCGGGTGTTTCTTCACCTCCTAAGAGTTTCCCTAAGCGTGCTTTGGTGGCTTCTTCTGCGAGTAAGGTTTGTACTATCCAACTATTGTCTTTCTGCTCATCCAGCATCCAATCAGCTAGGGGTTGAATCAAGTTATCAGCACTAAGTTCAGTGGCTGCATCACCCTTAGTACGTACCCCGAAAAAGCTAGCACGGCGAGGCAGTTTTAAATTAGTAGTTTCAGCCTGTACGACACTGCGAGCATACTGAGCATATTCTTGGGGCGTATCAAAGTAAATCCGACCAACCGCATATTGCACATCAAGTTGGTACTGAAAACGATAAGGAATGGTTTCTGGATCGCCAACAATCAACAGATAATAAGGCATTTTATCTGGGTCAGCAGGGCCAGGGCCAACTCCATGACGCGACAAAAATTGATTTTTTGACTCCCCTGGACGATAACCTTTAGGGCCAGTGTATTCCTTATAATAGTTCTCGTGATTTTTCGAGGCTTGTTTTTGGCGATGTTCTAACAGTTCCTTCAGCGCTTCTTTGATTGCTGGGTCGGCATTAAAAGCGAAGATAACTCCCCAACCTGTTTGTGCGAGGTCTTTAGGATCTACTCCCTCTATCGGGGCAAAGTCGGGTTCTAAACCTTTAACATGCAGATCCTTTTTTTTGAGTTCGTTGATTTCTATGGGATCAAAGTCTTCGCCCTGAGCAATCTTAGAAAGCTGCTCAGGTGTCAATGGAGGCAACAAATAATCTCCTGATGCACCGTCAATTCCATTGAAATATAGCTCTTTTGTCAGCTGTTCTAAGCTCATTTTACCTAATCCTTGTATTTGTGATTCACCGAACAAAGTAAAAGTAAAAAGTAAAAGAAAAAATGGTTGTGTTCTGCCTAAATTTATTTATGGATAAAAAAGGCGACCGCTTCCAATTCCCTAGTTTTAATTACAGGAATTCTCTTTTTACTTTCTACCTTTTAACGGTTATTATTAAACAGTTAAAAGTTGTGAAAATCTGCGGTTTAAGATCCCCTTTTAATCAGTGAACAATTAACTGATAACTGTTAACTGTTAACTAGCAATCGCTGCCGACCATAGAACATGAGCTACTTCAGGTTTGTCAATAGCATTGTGAGCGCCCGTGAAAAGGTCTAAAAAGCTAGGAGGAACAACAATATATTTACTACTTTCTAAATTGTAAATTTTACCTGGTTTAAAGTTGTAGGATTCTTGCAGGGTAAGCATCCCTTTTTCATCATTAATAATTTCCAAACCATCACCCTGAATTCCATAGCAACCAATGCCACCTACACCAGGATATGTCTTCTCACTATTAACGTCAAAGTCTATATCTTGTCCCCCAAATATTCCTAGTGTTCCCGCCATAGGATAAGCATTTTTGACAGCTTTATCATGCTTGGATTGGGTAGTAACAATTGGCCCTGTAACTTTGCGCTCAGTAATAATAGAGCGGAAGTAACCAGGAATATTTTTTCTATAGGGGACATTTGAGCAGAAAGACCAGAGTGATAAAGCACCTTGTATTAAGACAAGAGAATTAACTGGACGAGTTAATTTGTTATGTTGAGTACCTGCTACAGTAGCTAAAACAAAAATACATCCAAAACTGTGCCCCATCAAATGAAATCGCACATTCTCATTTGTCACCTGTTGAAGTCTGTTTAACAAATTGAAACCGCTCGTTTGACCAATTTTCCGAGCGCGGTCTTTCATCTTCCAGAAAGATAACAATCTTGGAAGGTTCAAAAATTTATCCCCCGGCGAATTCGGACTATCCTCAATTCCGAAGCTAACATCTTCGCTTTCTTCGTCAAGGCTAGCTTCATATACATTATCAGGATCTAAATTCAATGATTCGTTTTCGCTCCACGTATCTGCATCTTCTGCTTCACTACTCAAAGATGCTTCCTTAATCAAAACCTCATAAGCTTCACGCACCTCTGATGGTAATGTGTCAGGTGCAACGTCATATTCTCCCGCAGCTGCGAAAATTGTTCTGAGTGCCTCTCTAGTAGTTTCAGTATCAGCTATCCGATGAGCATACTGTTCAACTAACTCTTCCTGAGAATCATCTGTCGTGTCAAAAGACACAATTGTTTTATCTGGCGACACTGTACTTAGGTCTTCATTTCCCCAAGGTTTACTAGGCCAATGTAGACCAATCAACAGGGGGTTAAATCCTGGTCGCACCTGTTGCATTTTTTCAATATCAGCCCGGTTTTTAGCCATAGCTTTAATCCATCTGTCATACTGCTCTTTTGCCGCCGGAACGTCGCCTTGCCATCCGTGGCTCATCAAAAAGACATCTGTGATTGGTTCCTCAGACTTGGATAAGATTTCTAATACCTTTTGGCTAATTAGCTCTCCATTGTTTGCGCGTTCTTTGCCATTAGCATCAAAAGCGATTAGATAGTAGTTCAAAGAAGTTCCGATTTTGGTTTCGATTAGCATCCGTAAATCCTTGTGACTCAGGGTTTGATTTCTATGTATGATGCTAAGTTCGGAGAAAAACAGTGTATTGATTCCACAAGAATTCTGGCTGTTCGATAACAGCACGCCAACTTTTTTGCCTAAAAGTACACTTAGGCAAATACTTTACTAACAACTTCTTTTGGATACACTGTGACCCAGCGAACTTGTGGCGCGTTTCCCCCCCTCTTTACACCAAACTGATGTATGATAATTAACGCCTAAAGCAGCTAAAAATTATTTCTGCTGTAGATTCATTCAAGAGGTTGAGTTAGCGGATAAGCCTGCAAATTATTGGCTGGTTTATCATTAAGAACTTGTGGATGCTCATTTAGCTTCCTGTCTTGCGATCGCTTAACACGTAGTCAAGTCGATATCATTGGGTATACGATAACTTTATCAACTCTAAATATCCTGAGTAATAATACTGGGGTTGCTCGGAATTATACTTAAGAATAGAACTCTTGCAGAAATATTTTGTGGTATAATATCGGTTTATTTTAATTTAAGATTTAGCAATTAGAATAGGAAGAATTTATCAATTTTTTCGATTAGCTATTATCATTGGATTTGTCTCCAAACTCATACCCTTGGCAAATTCATTGAAGGGGCGGTTCTCGGAAACTTTGGTTTAGCCCGAATGGCACTAAGAAAAGCCAAAACGCTTGTGGTTTAAGCAGTTTGCAATTGTTGTCGTAATTCTTGCCGGGGTTTGGTCATCAAGGGGTAAATTTTAGGGCGACGTTTACGGACTCGTGGCTCACTTCTACCTGGGCACGAGGGAACGACCTTGTGAGCAATACCCCTCTTCTGTCACTTTCCGGGTATTCTGAATAAAAGAATAAAAAAATAAAACCCTGAAAGGTAAGTAGGTCAATGGATGTAGAATTACAAATCACGCCTAATGTGAATTAGAAAAAAAGGCGGGAGAAGTAAGAAGATGAAAGTTACCAGCTTTTCAATTCAGACTTCCCCATGAATAGCATAGACTTTGGAACCCTATTAACGACAATATTTGTAGTAGTAGATGATTGGTATAGAGAACAAGTAAAAAAGACAACTCTGTTAAAACCAGGTGTAAAAGCAAGTATGAGCGATAGTGAAATCATGAACTGGTGCTAGCAATGGATTATCTGCCCTTTCCTGGAGAAACACAGTTTCTAGGATTCATCCGAGGAAATTACCAACAATGGTTTCCGAATGGGAGCAATGCGATTTTGTGAGGTGGTTAAAATTCGGGTACTAAATCACCTATCTAGAGGTGCGATCGCAGCTAAATAACTGTTTTTATTGAGAATCTAGCTCTCTAACTGAGAATTAAAGTCCGATCTAACAAAATCGCATTGCTCCCTTTCCGAATTTACTTGACCAAAGTCAATTCAATCGTCGGTTACGTAAACTAGATGGAATGTTAGAGAAGTTACGCCGGAGTTGGGTAGAGCAATTGGGTGGATTAAGTGAAAAATATTTCATTCTTGACACCAAACCCTTACCAGTGCTGGGACTCAAGCGTGACAAGCGATATAGTGATTTTGCCGGAAATGCCACCCCTGATTGGTGTGCTGCCAGGGAAATGCGTTATTTTGGCTACAAGCTAGTTATGCTATCAACTTGGAATGGAATCCCCATTTCTTATGACATCGTACCCGCTAATACAGATGAGAGAATCGCTGCTGATAGTGTTTTAGAGACAGTCAGGTATAGCGATATTTACGCAGATAAAGGCTTCATCTCTGCCGATTGGCAGCAAGCGATGCCTACGGCGGGCTGCGCCTACGCTCATCGCACTGGTAATCGCATCTGGACACTGAAGCGCGATTACCAGCATCTTCAACATTCCCATGCTTTGAAGCGCTTTATTAGTCGTGTTCGTCAGCGTGTGGAAGGTGTTTTTCACGAAATTCAAAACACAGGGGAAACGCACCTTATTTACTAACAAAAACTAATGAGGATTTCAAAATTATTTATATAAGTGCAAAGTTTGACAAAAAGATAAACAGGACAAATCGCTCCTTTTACTAACATATAAGTTAACTTATCTCTAATGAAAAAACTCTTGTCTAAGGATAAATTAACTAACTATTCAGCCATAAATAAGTAAGCTTATTCCTAAAAATAAGCAATAATCATAACTAAATTGTTGACAGGCTAGTTTACGCTAAAGCTAAAACTCTTTCTAAATATTTATTGTCCATTGCTGCTAGAAACTGTTTATTTTTGATTCCCCTTTTTACACGATTCTCTTTACCTAGAAGATTTACTGCTATCTGCCG
>NZ_WBKM01000183.1 GCF_015714725.1 Nostoc sp. WHI | reverse complement strand
CCCCACTCCCTCATCCCCCCTTATGCTTTTCTAAAATCTTTTCAACTCTGGGTTTATAAATGAGATGAAATAATGCTTCCATGTAGCGATCTCTGGCTTCGTTATTTTCGGGAGCAACAAAGTTCCAAAAGCTAAACATTTTAGCAAGCAGTAGTAATTGATTGCTATGTAAATGCCAATTGTATTTGTGATGAATTCGCTGACTCATCCATTCTGATACTTCGTGCCAGTATTCAGCATGAGCATCACATTTTTCCAGGAAGTCTAAAATTTTCTTTGCTGTTTCTTCTAAGTCTGTAGGATTAACATTAAACTCGTTTTCTTGGTTCTCGATAATTTCTAAAGAACCGCCAAATTGAGTAGTGAAAGTAGGCAAGCCAGAAATCATGGCTTCCAAAATACTCCGCCCAAAGGATTCAAAGTGGGCAAAATGAACATAAATTCCCTGAGCATCTGCAACTACTCGGTAGGCTTCGCCGAGTTCACTGCTACGGATACGCATCCCTATCCAGCGAATCTTGCCATTGAGATGATATTGCTCAATAATGTCGTAGAGTTTTTGAATTTCTGCTGCTTCGTCTGAGTTTGTAGCTTGAGATGGATGCAGTTTACTACTTAAGAGGATCAGGTTACAACGCTCTTGCAACGCCTGACTTTTACCAAAGCATTCAGCTAAACCAGTCAGATTGTTGATTGAGGTGATGGTATCAACGGCAAAGATTGTTCGCTTTTTAGGGTGATCTAAATGACCATATATTTGAGGATCTTCGCGCCTAAAGAGTAGGTCGTGAATTTGTGTGCGAAGGTTAGAATCTCGGTTTTCTTTTTGGCTGTAGGGAAAGAAAATATTTTCATTTACTCCCGGCGGCACTAAGTTGAATTTAGGACTAAATAAATCAATCCCATCAACCACATGATACAACTGCGGCATCGTAAAGCACTTGTACGACTCGTATTGACCCATGCTATCGGGTGTGCCGACAATTTCTTGATAAGACGACGTGATGATGAATTCGGCTGCATTCATGCTAATCAAATCGGCAGTGAATTGTACAGAGAAGTGATATTGATCTTCTAAATCTTGCCAATATAAATTGCTAAATAGATGTTTAGGTTTCTCCAAGGAATGGGCAATGTTGCACTGGGTGACTTTCATCCGGCGAGATAGGAGGAAGGCTACTAAATTACCGTCGCTGTAATTACCAATGAGCAAATTAGGTTTGCCTTGGAATTGAGCTAGTAATTCTTTTTCTGCATCTAAAGCAAATTGCTCTAAATAAGGCCAAATCTCAAATTTAGAAATCCAATTGTTAGTGATTTCTGGATTGAATTCACCAAAAGGAACGCGCAATATCCAAGCATTTTCAGTATCTTGGACTTTTTCTAAGTGTAGGTTGCAAAATGTTCCTTCACAGTTAGGAATTAGCCGAGTAAGAATAATTACATGGGGTTTAATGCCCAGCAAATCGAGACCAGCAAGTTTGATTTGTTCACGCAGTTCGTTTTCTAAGCTGCGAGCTTGTTCGAGGACATAGATAACTTGACCGAGTGTTTCATCTCTTCCTAAAACATCTTCTTGTGCAACCCAACCGTGGACGGAAATGAGGACGACACGAAACACAGCAGGGACGCGGGCTACAAATGCTTCTAAGATGCCCGGTTCTGGGGAGTAAATGAGTCGGTCGAGAAGTTCTAGGGTTCCCTTGACTCGCGCCGCAGTGTTACCCCAACCCGGTTCAAAGCCGAGTTCTTGGAGGTCAGAGCGAAATTTTTCGTAAGGTTCATGAGGCTCAAGCTCACTCAGGAATTTTAGGGCTGGCTTAATTTGTTTAGCTAACTGAATACCGGAGGGAATGCGATCGCTCAACAACAGGCGAATACCATCGTATTGCAGCCCATGTAATGCTTTAAATAACATTTCTACCCAATATTCGGGGTCAGTCAACAACTGATTACACAGGTAACGGTTCAGGAAGGCTAAACCTTGACCTATATTTCTGGCGTCGTCAATTCTTAGGGAACTCTCGTAAAAGGGATGGAGGTCGATTTCGAGGATGTGGTTTTGGTAACGGTCAACTAAGCGATCTCTCACATCTAGCAGCGCTTGAGGCGTCGTCTGCTCGAAGCTACTAAAGTCAGCTGTTAGTTTCCAAACTTCTTGGTTAGCAATCCTGGGGCGAATTACAAACCAAGTACTTTCCTCTTCAAAAATTATTTCGTGGGTGTACTGGATCAGTTTTCCAACAGAAGAAGAGTAGTAAAAATAAGCTGGCTTTTGGGATTGATGACAGTAGTCGGCAAAAGCTTGCAAAATCTCATTTCTCAGTAAGTAACGCTTACCTGAAGCACTCAACGTATAAATCAACTGATGCAAAGCAGTTTTTTCATCACCGTTGAAGACAGCTTGAACTAGTTCATGCATGATGACGAATTCCAGAAATTTAGCTAGGTCACGACCTCATTTTTCTTTCCGGTTTCCAGTTCTGTGAGGTACATTTCCCCGATTATTTTAAATAACTATAAAAACCTTCGCGTCTAGCTCTGGGATGAAACACTACGACGACTTTAAATCTATGGGATGAGAAAACAGGGGGAAAAAGAAGACCTCACTTCTTCACCTCTTGCTTTCTGCTTTGTTTCTTGAAGGGCTTGGGGATCAATGTCTCGATTGATCAGGATTTCTTGCATATAGAGCTTCCTCTAATATCTAACATACTTAAATATTTAGTAGCAATTTAATCTATTTCTAGGTTCCATAGATGTAATTATATAAAGATAATTAGGGGGTCTTTACCCAATAAATGTGTATAAATATTATGAGACTAATAAGTAATTTAAATTCCCTCACAAGTTCCTCATATTTCGACACTATAGTCAAAATATAGACAGTTTGCTTTAAGTAACTAAGGGCTTGTCAACTAGCTACCCTAATTTGCGATAACACTTTTATTGATAGGATTTGAGAAAAATATGAACTACTGTCCTTGCTGTTCTGGTGTCCTTTTAGAACATATACGCAGTACAGAGACTTTCTGGTTTTGTCGTCACTGCTGGCAAGAAATGCCTGTTTATAATTGGAAAGAGTCTAGTTCATTTTCAGGGGCTGTTCAGGGAAAACTACCTAGAAATTCTCAGAAAGAAGAATGTAGTGACAGTAATGTCTACGCAAATAAACGGCAATCCATCACTGGATGGATAGGGATACAAAAATTGTCTGCCTAATACCAACCACTTAAAAATTTAGTATAATACTACACTTTTGTTTAGGTAATAAGTTGGTAGAAAATGCAGGTAATTTCCCAAAATTTACAGCCAAGTAAGCAGATATCCTCTGAAGATTGGGGAGTAATGGGGAATAGCACGAGGATCAGGGACAAGGAAGACAAGGGAAAAAATCGTCTCCTTGTCTTCCCTTGAGCGCTTGTATGCCTCACTTCTTATGTTACACTTTGCTAATACACTATCCAAAGTTTTTGGTACGTTATACTATGCGATAACATGCCCTATAATACTTAGATTTTTGAAAAAATTAAATCGGATTGCTATATCAAGATTTACTACTTACTTGAATAATTATTTTGTTGATAACCCCCGACTTAATTCGAGGGTTTTTCATGCTGAAAAATTAATTTGTAATTTAGATTTTATTAAGATGCTGCTAATGAGTTCCAGCTTCTAGATACAGGCTAACTCTTCTTCCCAAGATTCATTATTTAGTAGGTCAATAATTCTATCTCTGAGTAGAAATTCGTTTTTTTCTAGCTCCAGTTCAAAATTAATCCAGTCACGATGAGGAATATATTTGCAGAGGGTATAAATTGGCTGCTGACGGTTAACAAGCCCCTTTTTAACAAGTTGAAGTGCTTCTCGCTTGATAACCTCTATGTCGTATTTAATCGTAGTATTCATAAGTCCTTACTTTGTTTTCAATCAAGGAATTAAAAACCAAAACAATAGTTGCTTTGACTCTACCTTAAACTTATCAAAAAAATCGGCGAAAATTGTGAAGAATCAAGACATTAATGCTTGCTGGAAGTTAGATATGTCAGTAAGATACTTTTTAGGTTTCCAAATATACCTTCTCTAGAAAGATTTTTGCAGAGCAAGAAGTCCGGCACAACAAGCCGTAAACAGAAAAGGATGTAGTAGACCTCTTGCATAAATAATTTTTTGTCTCACGCAAAGGCAAGGCAGCGCGTTGCGGGGGTTCCCCCCGTTGTAGTGACTGCCGCGCAAAGGCGCAAAGAAGAAAGCAAAAAGAAGGACTTTTGCAAGAGGTCTTGTAGAGAAGCGGTACTAGATACTCTCCCAAGGGTAGGCTAGGGTAAAGAATATTTTCTAGAGGACTTCTACGATGCTGCTGAATCTTGATAAAGTTCGCCAATATTTTCCTGCTCTAGCCGGTGAATGGACTTTTTTTGATAATGCTGGCGGGTCACAAACCCTGAAAAAAGTAGCAGATAGAATTAGCGAATTTCTCCTGACTTCTAATGTCCAGTTAGGAGCTTCTTATGCAGTTTCTCAACTTGCAGGAGAACGATTAGCTTTAGCAACTAAGGGAATGGCTACTTTCATTAATGCCAATTCTTCTAAAGAAGTGGTTATGGGGCCATCTACTACAATGATGTTGAAAATTCTCTCAATCTGTCTAGCTCAAACCTTCACACCTGGTGATGAAATTATTGTTACTAATTGTGATCATGAGTCCAATATTGGTGCTTGGGTCGCTCTTGAAAAACAAGGCATGAAGATTAAAGTGTGGCAAATTCGCCCAGACAGCTTGGAACTTCATTTAGCTGATTTAGAACTATTGATGAGTCAGCGCACAAAACTAGTAGCTTTGACTCATGCTTCTAATGTTTTGGGAACCATCAACCCTATCAAAGAAATTGCTGCATTTGTACACGATCGCAATGCGATGATTTGTGTAGATGGTGTAGCTTATGCACCACATAGATTAGTTGATGTCCAAGATTTGGATGTTGATTTTTATGCTTTGAGTTGTTATAAAGTCTATGGGCCACATCATGCTTTACTCTATGGCAAAGAAGAACATTTATTAAGATTGCCTGGTCTTAACCATTATTTTATTCCTCAGACAGATATTCCTTATAAATTTCAGTTAGGGAATGTCAATTTTGAATTAAGTTATGGAATGTTAGGTTTATGTGATTATTTAAGTGAATTAGCACAGTTGCACTATGGCAATCAAACTGCACCTGATTTGAGAAATCAAATGGTGCAAGCGTTTGATTTAATTAGCATACATGAAGAACATATTAGCGATCGCCTCCTAAATTACCTCAACAGCAAGTCTAATGTGCGAGTGATTGGTCAATCAAAGGCTGATCGCCAATTACGTGTGCCAACGATATCTTTTGTAGTGGATGGAATGAATAGCTCAACCATTCCTGCAAAAATTGACCAACATCATATTGGGATTCGTTATGGTGACTTTTATGCTAAACGGCTTATTGAATACTTGGGGTTAGCGTCGCAAGGTGGAATAGTCAGGGTGAGTATGGTGCATTACAATACCCTTGAAGAAGTTAACAGCTTGATTGAGGCTTTTGAACAAGTCTTTTAATCTTTACCAAGCTGCAAAACTTGCACCTCTTCTTGTGGGTAAATTAATGTTTTACCCACTGGTAAAACAGCTAAAGCATTAGTTTGAGCTAAATTAATTAAATTGCCGGAACTGTGACTACCACCAGCTTTGTGAAATTCATAAACACCATCAATTAAATGCAATTTACCCCAAAGGTAAGTTTCATTCTTGCCGTCCGATCGCAATTCATCATGCGATCGCACTTTCAAAAAAGCTGGTTCCCAACCTTCGGTAATTCCCGAAAGTTTCTTGATTGCTGGTAGCACAAACCGCCAAAATGTCACCAACACAGCAGCAGGGTTTCCTGGTAAACCAAAGTAGAGTGGAGAAACGCGATTAATCGCGTCTGTACTGGGGAAGGTGGCGACAGTGAGGGGTTTTCCTGGCTTTATCTGTACAGCCCGAATGTGGATTTTTGCTTTTAATGACTCTAGAATTTTGTCAACATAATCATAATCTCCCACTGAGACACCACCAGAGGAGATAACTATATCAGCGATCGCAATGGCATGGGTAATGACTTTCTCCAGAGCAACTGGATCATCCTTAACAATACCTAAAATTACTGGTTCTGCTCCACTTTGTCTTACTAAAGCTGCGATCGCATACTGATTAGAATCCACAATTTGCCCTGCTTGCAACGGTTGATCAACTGATACCAACTCATCACCAGTAGAAAAGATTGCCACACGCGGACGACGGTAAACAGCTAATTGTGGACATTGTGCTGCTGCCAATACGGCAATTTCGGGAGCATTTAACTTAATTCCTGCTGGTAGTAGTTGTGTTCCAGCTTGGTAAAAACATGCTTTGTGTCTAACAAATTCTTGCGGTTTTGGCGCATCTAGGATAAATACGCGGTTTTCCTCCCGACGCGCCTTCTCTTGCATAACTACAGTATCCGCACCTGCTGGCATCAGGGCACCTGTGAAAATCCGCGCGGTTTGCCCTGGTTGAATTGTAGACTGAGGCTGATACCCCGCCGGAATCTCTTCAACAATTTCTAAAACGGCTGGTTTTTCGGCGCTAGAGTGCTGCACATCTTCGTAGCGAACTGCGTAACCATCCATTGCCGAATTATCCCAATGGGGAAAATCTAGGGGACTGGTGACAGGTGTTGCCAAAATTCGACTATCTGCTGTCAGTAAATTTACAACTTCTATATCCCGTTGATTATCCAACGGTTGCACCAAATTTAAAATAATTGCTTGTGCATCGCTGACTGATAACATAGCGATCGCCTCTGACTTTTTATCTTAATATTTCGTTCATTGTTTTATTCGGACTACTTTTCTGCAATAACAAGCATTTCATAATCTTCAGTGGTTAGTTTGTCATTACGGCTGAAAGCCCCTAAATGGCAGCCAAAAATTTCCGTTTTGGTAAAACCAATCGATTTAAGCAGCCAGTTAATTTCCGGGGGAGTATAATATCTTTCATTACATTTTAGAACTCTTTTATTACCTGAATCATCAATTGTTTCATAAACGGAATGATCACGGAAAGTCATCAAATCAAAAGAATTTTCCAGGCTTTTGGTTTCACCGGGATTGGAATTAAGAAAATCCTTAACAGAATGAAATAGAGGATATAAACCATTACACGTAGTCAATATCAGTTTACCTGGAGATTTTAAGGAGGCATAAATATTTTTTAAAATAGAAAAATTCATTTCATCTGTTTCCATTAAAGGGAAAGCTCCCTCACAAATCATAATTGAAAGATCAAATTGTGTTTCAAAATAAAAATTCCGGGCATCTTTTTTGATAAAACCAATTTTTAGTTTTTCAACAGCCGCAGTTTTTCTGGCTTTTTCGAGCATAGATTCTGATAAATCGATCCCTGTAACACTGTAACCACGCCTGGCCAGTTCTAGTGAATGTCTGCCGGTTCCACAGCCAACATCAAGGATTAACTTATTTTTATCATCATCAATTTCTTTTTCAATAAAATCAACTTCACCCAAGGTTCCAGAGGTAAACCCCTCCTGATCATATTTATCTGCAAAATTATCAAATAATTCTTCATACCACTGTTTCATTATCTTCTTACCTGCTTTAATTGATACTTTATCTAGTTTATAGTATCTCGTAAAGTAACACTGACCACTCAATTAAGAAACAAAAATTTTGGCAAATTTGCGATCGCGATCGGACAGTATTAATTTATTCATCGTCATCATCTAATAGTTGTTCTGGATGACGTAACCTTTCTTGTGAACCATGACGAACTTGATGAATGTGAACAATTCCTCTGTCTTCTTCTGAAGTCTCACTAACAGTAAACAAAATGCGAAATTGCTGTTTGTATAGTAGCTGACGTACTTCTATGCCCATGTACTCACTTTCTGGTGACATGGGACAACGGTTAGGGAATTTTTCCAATGTCAGCATAATTTCGTAGCACCCTCTGACCCATTGATGGGCTGTATCTACAGAATACTCCCGCATCTACAATACCTTTGCCAAAATAAGAGCCAACAAAAATTTGGGCAAAAATGGCAAAATGACCCATACATAAGCGTTTAGCTTATAAGGTAGCTTGGAATATCAAACCCTTGATACTACGGACAATACGTTAAAAAACCTTGTGGGAAACCTTGAAGGAATTTTTAGGACTTATTGTTTTTGCCAAGCCTCAGAGAAAAGGGAGTTCAGATATCAACTCACCCTCGTAAATTGGCAAAGGTATTGATCTAAAGAAATATTTGTTCGATATCAGCAATCGCAGTCGGAGAAATTTCAACTTTGTATGTCATATTTTGTTCGCAACTGCTCGAATGCTTCGTCTAGGGGGATACCTAAACCAAGCCCAAATTCCTCAAGACTTTTGCGAATTCCTGCGCTTGTCTCTAAAAGTTCTAGCCTGTCTAGCAATTCCTGATAGCTTTGGGCATCTTGAACAACTACAGACGCTTTCCCGTTAACAGTAAGGATAATAGGTTCTTTTGTTCCCCTAAGCTTTTCCAAAAAGGCTTTGGCACCCCGTTGAAATTCTGACAGTGGGTAAATGTTACGAAGGCTGAGAGTCATATTTTCATAAAATTAACAGATAATTTCATGTTAATTATTTGCGCCTATGTTGTCAATCGCAACTAACTATTACAGCGATCGCGCTGGAGTGTGGTTTTGCCAATCAGAGCCATTTTGCCAAGTGTTTTGCAAACATACGGGGATGAATCCCAAAAAATTTTGTCATCTGTACTAAGTAAGCCAAAATTAGCTGGATAATAAAGATTTATGTGCATAAATCCTGGTTTGTTGAAAGCCCAACAAGTACCTCAGTCCTCACTTTAATATTAAAAACAGGAACAATAATTATTTCCCAACCCCTAAATAAAAATACCTACTTTGTATGACAATCGAACGAGTTCCCCAAAAACACTATCCCAAGGCTGACATTGAGCGGCGAGGTATGGCGTTGGGGCTTGATTTCCTTGCTGTCTGGTTAGTCAGTTCCCTACTTGGAAGCGGCGATACCGGTATTCAATTTGTTCAAATCCTAGTTTTTGTCATATTTTGGCTGGTTTTGCGGGTGCTGGTGGTATACAACAATCAAGGGCAAAGTTTAGGGCGTTGGGCGTTTGATTTAAAGGTGTTGGAAGTAGAAGATGGGCAAGTAATGGGCAGAGTTCCAGATTTGCTCTCACTGGTGAAGCGAGAGGCGATCGTCGGCTTGGGTGCGCTTTTAGTGTCAATTGCCCTGAGCAATATTAGAGCCAATCCCACTGCTATACTGCTAGTACTTCCTTTAGCAATTGATTGTGCGACTGCCTTCTCTGATGCCCAGATGCGGCAGGCTTTACACGATCGCTATTGTGGAACTTTCATCGTTTCGTCGCGTCGTGGCTACTCGCTGGATATAAAAGTCAAAAGATTAGTTGATAATATGCGGCGGAATGTGCGAAGATAGTCATTTGTGTTAATTCTCTTCAGGCTTCACTGTTTGTAAGATTATGGCTAAGAGTAAAGGTGCCCGCATAATTGTGACACTAGAGTGTACTGACTGTCGGACAAATTCAAATAAGCGTTCTCCTGGTGTTTCACGTTATACCAGTACTAAGAATCGCCGTAACACTACTAATCGGCTAGAACTGAAAAAGTTCTGTACCCACTGCAATAAACATACTGTTCACAAGGAAATTAAGTAGAGATGAGTTATTTCCGTCGTCGCCTTTCTCCAATTAAGCCAGGAGACCCAATCGATTATAAAGATGTTGATTTGTTGCGTAAATTTGTCACCGAGCGGGGCAAAATACTGCCACGTCGGATTACTGGACTTACGTCTCAGCAACAGCGAGAGTTGACATTAGCAATTAAACGTTCGCGGATTGTGGCTTTGTTGCCATTTATCAATGCGGAAGGCTAAAACAATTTTGGATTTGGAATTTTAGATTTTGGATTATAAAGAGAAGCTGCATTCAAATAAATATCTGGCTTTGTCTTTCTGAGTCCAAAATCTCAAATCTGAATCAGAGGGTGTAAAATAAATTGCTGAATGAAAAACGGTTGGATTTAGGAGTTAACACCAGTTATGAAATCCAAAATCCAAAATCTAAAATCTAAAATTATTAGAGTGCGAGAGTTGTGGAGAAGGGGACGCTAGTTGAATTTAGGGTTCAAGGCGATCGCCGTCTGGGCATCGTAGAACGTCCAGATGGTAAAACCCGCTGGTTTGTGGTAGACGAACGTGGTCAATTCCACAGCCTCGCGCCTAAACAAATAACCTATACAGTTAAAGGACAGACTTACAAAGGCTCTGAGATTGCCAGCTTTTTAGAGCAAGTCAAGCCTTATTTAGATCCATCTAGCTTAGAAGTAGCTTGGGAATTATTGGTTGAAGATGGGGAAACAGTTACCCCAGACGAAATGGCGAATCTGCTATTTTCGGAATTAGCTGCGCCTTATTGTTACGCCGCCTATTGCTTGTTATCAGACGACAAACTTTATTTCAAGCAAAAAGGAGACGCTTACGAGCCGCGAACTGCTGCTCAAGTGGCAGAACGCAAGCACCAGATAGAAGTAGAGGCATTAAAAGCCAAGGGACAGCAGGAATTTTTAACTCGCCTAGAGCAGGCGCTCAAAGGTGAAGCAGTAGAGTGGGGGCGGCACGATCGCCAACGCATAGAAGGACTAGAGAAATACGCAGCGTTGCTTGCTGACACCGTGCGGACGGGGGTCAATTATGACTCTTTGGCTCGCGCTTATCCCCCCCCAGCTCCAGTTTTAGAAACTATGACCATGCTGGGACGGCCCACAACACCCCAAGGAGCCTTTCAACTGTTGGTGGATTTGGGTTGCTGGAGTCCTTATGAAAACTTGTTCCTGCGTCGTTCTTCAATTCCGATTCAGTTTCCTAATAAGGTATTAGAAGTGGCGCAACAGCGTTTGGATTTCCCGCCGATTGACTCAGATACAAACCGCCTGGATCTGATTCACTTGAAGGTGTACACCATTGATGATGAAACTACTACAGAGATCGACGATGGTCTGAGTTGGGAAGTACTCCCCAATGGACAAGAACGCCTATGGGTGCATATCGCCGATCCCACTAGATGGTTAGTCCCGGAAGATGATTTAGATTTGGAAGCCAGAAAACGGGGTAGTACGGTCTATTTACCGACGGGGATGATTCCCATGTTTCCAGAGGTATTGGCAACTGGGCCAATGAGTCTGATCCAGGGACGGGTTTGTTGTGCCCTCAGTTTCGGGATTGTTTTAGGTACAACTGGGGCAGTAGAAGATTACAGCATTCATACCAGCTTGATTAAGCCGACTTATCGCCTCACCTACGAAGATGTAGATGAAATGCTGCAATTAAAGGTACAAGCGGAACCAGAAATTGCAGCGATCGCTACTTGGGCACAACGGCGCAGAGCCTGGCGTTACGCTCAAGGGGCAATTAGCATCACTATGCCGGAAGCGACGATCAAAGTTAAAGGTGACGAGATCAACATTGACATTTTGGACGATTCCCCATCGCGGCAAGTGGTAGCAGAAATGATGATTCTTGCCGGTGAAGTTGCGGCTCGTTATGGTAAAGCTCACAACATACCTTTGCCTTTTCGTGGTCAACCGCAACCAGAATTACCTCCAGATGAGGAATTGCTCCTACTTCCGGCTGGATTCGTTCGTGCTTGCGCCATGCGTCGTTGTATGCCTAAGAGTGAAATGAGCATTACGCCTTTGCGTCATGCTGGTTTGGGTTTGGATACCTATACCCAAGCAACCTCTCCCATCCGCCGCTACAGTGACTTACTTACCCACTTTCAACTTAAAGCTCATTTGCGGGGTGAAGTTCTGCCATTTTCCGCAGAACAACTTAAAGAAGTGATGATAAATGTTACCAGCATCACCCAAGAGGTAACGATGGTGGAACGGCAAACTAATAGATATTATGCTTTAGAGTATTTACGCCGTCATCCAGAGGAAACTTGGGATGTGACAGTGTTGATGTGGCTGCGAGAAGACAGCAACTTGGCGCTAATTTTGTTAGAAGATTTGGGCTTGCAATTACCAATGGTTTTCAAACGTTCTGTGAACTTGGGCGAACAGATATTGGTGAAAGTTAGCCACGCCGATCCACAAAAAGACATGATTCAGTTTCAGGAAATAATTTATCAAGAAGCCCAATCAGCAATAAATTAACGAATTACGTTAGCGTAGCGGTAGCGAGTCAGACGCTCCTGCGTCGCTAACGCTTCGCTATCGAGCGTCATTACGAATTATTTTAACCTTGCTCTAACTCGTTTCAGTTAGCATATAGAGTAAATGAAATCAGGTAATAGTTATGAATATATCTTTGACCCCAGAACTTGAGCAGTTGGTTAAGGATAAGGTTAATAGTGGTCGATATCACTCAGTTAGTGAGGTGATGGGTGAAGCATTGAGGTTGCTAGATGAACGCGATCGCATTCGGGAGCAGCGTCTAGCAGAATTGAAAGCTAAAATCCAAGTTGGTATCGAAGCTTTAGACCGAGGTGAAGTAGTCGATGGTGAAGAGGTGTTTGCAGAAATCGAAGAAGATATCCGACGTGCTGAAGCTCAAATGCAACAAGCAGAGGCTACTAAATAATGAGTCGGTATGTTTTAACAATTCCAGCCAACCAAGACCTCAAGGAGATTAATCGTTATGTTAACCGCTTTAATCCTAGTACGGCTCGAAGACTTAATGAAAAAATTAGACGGCAGTGTAAGCTGTTAGCTGATTTTCCTAATATGGGGCAAAGTTCCGATAATTTTGGCAACGGTTTAAGGAGTTTCCCGGTAGAAGATTACTTGATATTTTATCGTCCCATTGATGACGGTGTGGCAATTGTGCGTGTTATCAGTGGTTATCGGGATTTAGAGACAGTTTTCTCAAATGAGGATATTCTTTAAAATTGTATTTGATGTAAGCGATCGCTTACTCTAGCAAATATGTCAAAAAACCATCACAAAGTAATTATTTTTGATACCACCATGCGTGATGGAGAACTGATGCCTGGTGTCAAAATGAACCTCCAACAAAAAATCACTATCTCCCAATTACTCGAAGAAATGGGAGTAGATATTATTGAAGTTGGTTATCCGGCAAGTTCTCAAAAAGATTTTGATGAAGTCTTTAATATTTCTCAAATAATTAAAAATTCTATCATTTGTGGGCTAGCGAGTTCCAATTTAAATGAAATAAACACTCTTGCTGAAGCAATTAAACCAGCGATAAGAGGTAGAATTCACACTTATACTCCGGTAAATCTTAAAAATCAATCTAAAGTAAGCAAAGAAGAAGTATTAGCAACAATTAAAGAAAGCATTTCTCTAGCACGCAATTACTGTGATGATGTAGAATGGAGTGCTTTTGATGCTCCCAGAAGTGAGCCAGATTTTTTGTGTAAATCTATTGAAACCGCAATCAAGAGTGGTGCTACTACTGTTAGTATTCCTGATAGCTTAGGTTTGGCATCACCAGAAGAATTTTCGCAACTTCTGCAAATGATTTTTAATCGAGTGCCAAATATTAATCAAGCTGTTGTTTCAGTACATTGTCATGATGATTTAGGCATGGCAGTAGATAATTCACTCATTGCTTTAAGTTGTGGCGTTAGACAAATTGAATGTGCAATTAATGGTTTGGGTGCGAGGAAAGGTAATGCAGATTTCAGTAAAGTTGTGACAGAGGTTTTAAAACAGGGAAATTATCAAATTGAGATTGACACTTTGTTAATGAGTAAAGCAGCAGAGCTAATCTTTCAAATAACTGGGATTGGAAAGGTAAAATAGCTAATATAAATACACATAAATAAACTTTTGATGTTACAACCTTGCGTCAATACTTGCTTTCTGTAGTTACACCTCTTCTTCCCATACTACTCAAGTTTGGAGAGTACTATTTTAAACTTATTATTAGGAAGTCCCCAATCATCTTGATTATCAATCCAATAGCCAACGTCAGCAGGGCTTTCGATGATCTTGGAAGGTTTGCTAGTTTGGGCGATTGGCTCCGGTATTGAGTTGAGAGAGCGATCGCACTTGTGAACAAGTTGATATGTGGATTTTTACATGGATCTCCGACTGTGAAGCCTACGATAGAGAAACACAAGCAGAAAACCCTTGCTGGACTGGCTTTTCAAAGTTTTTAGGCTATCTGTAGGTGCTTGTATTTTCTTTTAATGGCTTGGAAGTTACACAGCACAAGGGTTTCAAATTTCTCTGCTATTCTTAAAGATAAGATTTGGGTAAATATTTGCTCAATGTGTTCCTTTATTTAACGAGGTGCTTGTAATATTGAATCTCAGAGGAGTTCTGATATAGGTTTTAGCGATCGCACTGCCCAAACCTTTGATGCCAATAGGCGTTGAGCACGTTGCAGACAATATTATTCTTGCTTACCGAGATGCTGCCCAAACCTTTGATGCCAATAGGCGTTGAGCACCTTAAGTGGCCTGTAATTATTGGTTTTATTGTTTGGACTGCCCAAACCTTTGATGCCAATAGGCGTTGAGCACGTAGTAATCCCACCTATCGAGCCGTTGGTGGTTATGCTGCCCAAACCTTTGATGCCAATAGGCGTTGAGCACCGTTACTACAGATTTGTGTTCGCAACCATCTCAGGGCTGCCCAAACCTTTGATGCCAATAGGCGTTGAGCACAATAGCATCTATTCATACAATCAAAATATTGCCTCTGCCCAAACCTTTGATGCCAATAGGCGTTGAG
>NZ_WBKM01000151.1 GCF_015714725.1 Nostoc sp. WHI | reverse complement strand
GGTGGGGTTATCTCACAAAATCGCATTGCTCCCCCTAATGCTTTACTCAAGAATGCACAACCGCCATTGGCTAAGACTACTGCACCAGCCCGAACGATATAGGTACGATGATCTTGCCTCTGCACACCTCTTGCACCAGCGACTGAGCCGTCGTCAGCCAATAAAAGCTCTAGAGCCGGACTTTGATCAAGAATCTGCACACCAACACGCAAAAGGTTTTTGCGAAGTACCCGCATATATTCAGGGCCATAATAGCTCTGACGCACAGATTCCCCATCTTCTTTAGGGAAACGATAGCCCCAACTTTCCACTAGGGGCAAACTCAGCCAGGTTTTTTCGATAACACGCTCGATCCAACGTAAGTTAGCAAGGTTTTTTCCTTGGTGATAACGCTCCGATAAAACTTTGTTCCAATTCTCTGGAGAAGGGGCCATGATGCCATTGCCACTAGCAGCAGCAGCACCACTCGTACCCAGAAAACCTTTATCAACAATGATGACTTTGCCACCTTGGGATGCGGCTGCCCAGGCTGCCCATGCTGCGGCAGGGCCACCACCAATAACCAGTACATCAGCAGTTAACTGTAGTTCATTTTCACTATAGACTGTTAGCAATTCCCTTTCCTCAATAAATGTTTCTACAGTACGGCAGAATTCAGGAGTCAGAATTCAGAAGCGCTCCGTCTTTTCGCTGCGTCTGTGCGTGTTAGCGTTAACGGGGCGTAGCCCGGCAAATTCATTCAATCAGCAACGCCCACAAAATTAATAAACAGAAGCCAACAATTTATCGATCGCAGCCCGAAACGCCGTTGCTGCACCAGCACTCATATCACGGGGGGCGCAGATGCGATTTCTCAAATATGCGAAAGCGATCGCCCCCACAGCAGCGAAGATAGGATCAACACTGCTATTTTTACCACCCGTCCGACCACCCGGTAAAGTTTCGCCATTGCCATGAATCAGATAATCAGCTAGTTGTCGCAGGTGAAAATCAACAGCGTCTTTAACTGTGGTAAAATCACCATCTGCGGCTATTGCTTGGACTCCAGAATTTTTGATAATATCTGCGATCGCAACTTCCCGATTATCGCTCAATCTCTCAGCTGCTTCGGCGCGATATTGAATTTTCTCACTATCTGCCACATCCAGAGGTAAAGGATTTCCAATCGGTTCCACACCCCATCTGCGACGCAACAGTAAATTATTGGTGATATTATCCGACTTCACTCTGTGATAAGCAGGACGCTGATTAAGTGCGTCAAACCAAGCATTAATTCGAGGAAAGCGGGGATTTCCTTTAAGGTGATATTCCCGATACACAGGTAAATTAGCCGCCAATCTATCCAGATGGGGACTATACAAAATGTCAACTAAGCTAAATGTACTGACAAAGTAAGCGCCGGGGTATTTAGCCAAAGCTTGCTCAAGTTCATCTAACTTCGCCTCAAATGCTGCTTGTGAGTTTGCCAACTCATCAGCATCTAGAGGTGCTTCTCTCAGAAATTTGTAAGCAATCTCTCTAAAACCGTTAGTCTCAGCTTCTTCAACCAACTGTCTAGCAACAGCGTTTTCCTCTGGATTTTCCGGCAATAATGCTGGATGTGGAAACCTTTCTTCTAAAGCCAAGAGAATATCTTTGGATTCATATACTAAGTTACCCTCAATTTTTGCTGCTGGGACAAGGGTTGTGGGAACTATGTCAGTGTACCATTTGGGTTTATTACTTAAATCAATAAACTCCGTTGCAAAGGGAATTTCCTTTTCTTCCAGAGCAAACCAAACTCGCTCGCAGAAAGGACACCAGGAATTAGTATCTCGATAAAGCAAGACTGGCGGTTCTGTGTTTGGGGGAAGTTTCTGTAAACTGATGGGTATTGGTGCCGTAGAAGGAGATTGTCCCGGCCTCTTTACCCTACGCGCAGAGGTATTTTTTTGAGCAGTTTCTAAAACTTCTTCCCAAGTTGACACTGTGTTTTGAATAGACATTTTTTTACCTCGCTTTACTAGGAACGCCAGAAAACACAAATAACTGTTGCTCTTTGGGTGCAGCCAAGTTTTCACCAAGGTAACGATGAAGTCCTACACCCATATTTCTTGTAGCTGTGAGTTTGAAGTTAACTTCTTCAAATCCAGATGCATTCAAAATTTTCCGTACATTGTCAGAGTAGGGAATACCGTCAGAATGTCCGCGAGTCCAGATAAAAAAAGCACCTGGTTTACTCAGAAAACTCAAGTTATTGATTAAGCGATTGAGTTCAATTTTCTCAGCCACATGGCCTAAGACACCACATGCGATCGCAATATCTGCTGGTACTGCTCCTACATAGTTAGTGGAAAGAGTTGCATCACCATTGACAATACCTTTGCCAAAATAAGAGCCAACAAAAATTTGGGCAAAAATGGCAAAATGACCCATACATAAGCGTTTAGCTTATAAGGTAGCTTGGAATATCAAACCCTTGATACTACGGACAATACGTTAAAAAACCTTGTGGGAAACCTTGAAGGAATTTTTAGGACTTATTGTTTTTGCCAAGCCTCAGAGAAAAGGGAGTTCAGATATCAACTCACCCTCGTAAATTGGCAAAGGTATTGCATTGATAAACTCAATTTGCTTGGCTAAACCCAAGGACTCTATAGTTGCTCGTCCCCGCTCAACTAAATTTGAATTTATTTCAACCAATCGTGCAGAAACATCCTTCGCACGGGGATGATTTTTTAAAGTTCCTAGTAAATCTCGCCCATCACCCGCGCAAACACTCACTACTCGGATAGCGCCATCAGGTGAGGCATTCAAGCTATAAGCAATATATTCTTGCACGATTTCTAGACGCTGTTGCAATGTTGGCTCAGTGTTGTAGAGGTCGTGCCATTCATACCAATCTTTTGGCATAAGGCGTGATTTCCGTTTGATGCACACTGTGTAGCCATAAACTACGGTTAGCTTATCAAGTAACTGTACTTTATGGATGAAAGCAGAGTATCACAGAAATTCATATAAAATCAAGTCTTATTAGAAAGGCTCCTAGCCTATTTCGTATGAGTGAAACTGTCTACATCGAAACTAGTATTTTGGGCTACCTTACAGCCAGATCAACCAGAAATCTGATTTTGGCAGCAAATATAGAGATCACAAGAGAGTGGTGGGAGTTTCGCCGAAGTGCATTCACGCTCTACATTTCACAAGTTGTTTTAGATGAGGTGGCACGGGGAGACACCGAGATTGCCACTAAACGTCTGGAGATTCTCAACGGAATGCCGTTAGTAGAACTCAATCAGGCTGTACAAATAAAATCAAGTCTTTTCCGTAGAATCGCTCTTATCCTAGTAATTATACGTATAATATTTTATTCTTTTGTATTGCGAAAATTAAAATGCTTAATTATTCAAATTCTAATTGATATAGACGCAACCCTTTTTTAGCACTCAAATCAAACTTTAACCCAACTTCCATCCCAGTAGTTGTTTGTAAATCATTCACTGGATTATCATTAATTTTAATACTGTTGATAGTAACCAAATAACAACAAGATGTCTCTTCACTAACTAATAAAAGTTTGTTTCCAACGGATAACTTAATTTCTTCAACTTTTGCAACTCCAGCATTAGGCTTCTTAAACCACTCAGTGATTTTGCCAACTTCTCTAATTTGCCCTATTTATTCCTTGCGTTTAATCACCTGATAAGTTACTAATTCAGCAAGTGCTTGGGACAAAGCATCTACAAAGTCGCATAGTTCTAATAATGCACTAGCCCCCAGAACATCATCAGGAAAACCGTGTGCTGCATCATTACGATAGCTAATAAATTCATTAAGTTCTCCTTCCGCAGTATTTTGATTTCCTCTAATTTCTTCTAAAAAATATTTGATGGATCTATGTTTTTCAACCCATGCCCAAGCGTTTGATATGCCAGCATTTGCAAATAATCTTTCTAAAGTTTCCCGGCGTAAGTTCTGTTCATGAATGAGAAACGCATCTGGCAGTAATTCGTACTCTTTTTCACCAGTAGTTCCATAAAATAAACCTTGCATAACTTTCTTAGAGGATAGGTGTTCATATCTGTTTTTATTTAGTTCAGTCAGTAATTTTCCTACTCCCAACTGGTGATTATTTCTAATTGTTTCCTCCAAATCTGAATAGCGTGGATATAATCCTGGTAAAAGTATTAACCAATCACTAATTAATTCTTCTACAAAACGCTCATAAATTGCATACAAGCGTGTTACTACAGCACAATGGTCGTAAACTCTCCACTCTCTCGCTTTCGGTATATCTTGCAAAAGTTTACTGAGGATTAATTCTGTTTCTTCGCATATTTCGGTCTTAATTATAGCACTGGAATAAAACGAAATATCCATCAGTCTATCATTAGTTTTAATAATGGAACGGACAGTATTAATATTAACTTTTCCTGTCATTAAAATTTTCTCAAACATCGCTCTTTAACCTGCGATGACTTGGGATAACATTTCGTCGAATAACCTGATTCTTTCTTTAATATCGGACTTGGTTCGACCTCCACCTGTAAATAGCTTTGAGGTATCTGTTCTAAACAGTTTTTTTGTCTCTTCAATTACTATTAACTTTCTTGCCACTAAAGTATCTGCATTTGCCAAATATCTACTGAGTCCAACCATAACTGCATCATAATAAGCTTTATAAGCATTTTCCTTCCATGTATCAGTACTGGGATCAAAGGGCTTAAATAAGTTGTTTGAATATATTTGGTGTGCTAAAGTTACAGTTTGCAGGAAAATATTTTTGAGAATATCAATATCTTCATCAGAAAAATTGAGACTTTTAATCATATATAGATCCATAAAACCTTCCATTCCTCTACGGAAATCTTCTATATGGCGTAAAGAAAAAAAACGAAGAACTAATTCGGCATCTTCCATTTTTATATATATATTGTTATCGTCCAGTTGTTTTTTATCATTAATTGGAATTCCCCAAGCATCCGCAAATATAGAATTATTTGCTAGTTCAAGTAAGAGTTGATTAAACTTACCATAATATAGACAATTACGTATTTCCTGACGACTTAAAGCGATCCCACCTGTATTTAGTCTTTCAAAAGCAAGTTGCTTCAATAGCAAAGCTTCTTCAGGATTTGATGCTGACTCTGTAATCAAAACTATGGATGATATGGAGCGACGATCAATACCTGCTCTAATTTTGGCAGGAAGATTAGTATATGTTCTTCCGTTGAGTTCTGGCCAAAGTTCGAGTCCTGTCAATTTTAAACGGTTATCATAAAAATCACGAAGAGCAGTAATTCTTTGTTGACCATCCATGACTTCATAACAGTTGAACTCTTTCTCATAAAGAACAATTGGGGGAACAGGAATATTAATCAAGAATGACTCAATTAGTCTTGATTGCATCTTTTCATCCCACCGAGTTCTTCTTTGGTAGAAAGGACGTACATCCATATATCCAGGTTTCTTTAACGTTTCAACAAAGCTTGGTAGCTTTTCACGATTCATTTCAGTCAGTATTCTTTGTTCTCCAGACTCATACTTGTGGTTTATCTCAGAATCAGACATTTTGATGTGATTTTTAGAAGGTGATTTTTCCCACATTTTTTCTTCTGTTGGTGCAAGATTCATTGTCTACATCCTCTATAAAAGTGGTTACTTTAAGCCATAAGTATATATTATCATTTGTCCTGAAATAATTTTGGTAAATAATTAATTTTTTACTTATTTAAACTGAGTTACAGTGTGTTTGATTTCAAATTTTATAATTTAGAGGTTTAAACCTCTAAATTAACGTTGATAATGTCCAAAAATAAACATTATCTTGGGGTGTGTTTTTACTTTCCACAACGTAAACAACAACAAAACACAGTATTTTTAAACCTTAGTAGGGAAGCACAAATAAACCTAACTATATAACAAAATGTAAATCATCCAAAACCCTTGCGTATCGCTAAGGCGACAGTTTCGCTAACGCGGAGCGTGACCACTTCGGTCTTATGCGTCGTTTTACTACGTTCCACTCGCAATGACATAATTATAAATTTTCCCGCCTAATTAACTCAGTGGAAATTTATCATGCAGCCTTTCTACAAAGTAGAAAGCATAAACAAGGTAAAATTACTTGCTGAGTCTATGCTGTAGCCATTTTCTGAGCAAAATAGCGATCGCCTAGTTCGCCAATTAGCTACAACTTGACTGGTGTAATATAAAACTACGGTTAACTGAGCAATTAAATGTATTTAATGCCTGAAATCAGGGTATTATAAGGATTTATAATAAATCAAGTCTTAATTCTTTTAGCTGGGTTGGAAATGCGTTTAATCCCGGTAGATAGACTTTATGAAATAGGCGTAACTATTAATTTTAACTAAGACCGCCATGAACCCTAGTTTTTTAACTGCCCATACTCCAACCACGATCGCTATTGTTGGCGGAGGTTTTAGTGGTTCTCTAGTCGCTACCCATTTATTGAAAACTGCCAGCCAACCCCTCACCATTAAGCTGATTGAGCGCAGTGATCAAATTGGCAAGGGAATTGCCTACAGCACAGATACCAATTGTCATTTGCTGAATGTATCGGCAGGCAACATGAGTGCATTTGCCCACGACCCAGGGCATTTGTTACGTTGGCTTCAGCACAACCGCGATGAGTTGATAGCATTTTTGCCCCAAGAAGTCAATGCCAGTACCTTCATACCTCGTAAGGTCTATGGTTTATACATTCAATCGGTTTTGGCAGAAGCAGAAGCCACAGCACCTAGTGATGTGCGACTAGAACGCTTGACCGATGAAGTGGTAGGAGTACAGCCTGAAGAAAAAGGCGCAATGATTTCTCTGCGTAGTGGTCGCTGTTTTGCCGCAGACAGAGTTGTGTTGGCATTGGGGAACTCACCCTCTGCACCCCCCGCTATACAAAACGCAAACAGTAATGATGAAAGTTATCTACGAAATGCTTGGTCAGCCGATGCCCTAGCAGACCTTGATGCTGATGCACCTGTGTTGCTAATTGGTACGGGACTGACGATGGTGGATATGGTTTTATCTTTGAGCGATCGCCAACATCGCGGTAAAATTTATGCTGTGTCCCGACGAGGATTATTTCCCCTAAAACATCAAGCGGCTCAACCTTATCCCTGCTTTCTGACTCCAGAAAATTCGCCAAAAAGTGTGCGCGGCTACTTACGTCGGCTGCGTACTGAGGTGGAAATTGCTGCTGCCAAAGGCTACGACTGGCGAGCAGTAATTGATTCTCTGCGTCCGATGACTCAGAAAATCTGGCAACAACTACCGACTGAGGAACAGCAACGTTTTTTGCGTCATCTGACACCCTATTGGGACGTGCATCGTCACCGTATTGCCCCACAAGTAGCGGATGTTGTAACCCAAATGCTAGATTCTGGTCAACTCACCATTGCCGCAGGGCGGATTCGGGAATATCAAGCTTTGCCGGACGGTGTAGCAGTGACCATACACCGACGCAAAACCCAAACTAATCATATCTTGCACGTCCGGCGGGTGGTGAATTGTACAGGCGTAGCAGCAGACTATCGCCGATCGCCTCATCCTTTGATTACTGATTTGCGATCGCAGCGTTTAATTCGCCCCAATGCCATCGGTTTAGGACTAGATACAGATCCCCACGGTGCCTTATATGCAGCAGACGGTAACATCTCGACGCTGTTTTATACCTTGGGAACTCCGCGCAAGGGCGACTTGTGGGAAACTATCGCTGTACCAGAATTACGGAAACAGGCGCAGGAATTATCTGAGGTGTTATTGCGATCGCTACCAGTGCGTGTGCGGAGTATTCCGGCGATGCCTCTGTTAAGCGATCCCAGTGCAGAGATACCCGCGTCAACTTTCCTATTTCGGCAATTTTTTGACCCTGAAACTAGTAGTTACACTTATTTAATTGCCGATCAGCAGACAGGAGATGCGATTCTAGTTGATCCTGTATTAGAGCAAGTTGACCGCGATTTGCAATCATTAGCTGAACTGGGATTAAAGCTACGCTACTGTTTAGAAACTCACCTTCATGCCGATCACATCACAGGGGCAGGCAAACTCAGGCAACAAACAGGCGCTCAAGTGATCGTTCCCCAGAATACTGCTGTGACAAAAGCCGATCGCTCCCTTGTGGGTGGCGAAATCCTAGAGGTGGGATCGGTAATCATTGAAACGATTTTCACACCAGGTCACACCGCCAGTCACATAGCATATTTGGTGAACAAAACCCATCTGTTAACTGGTGATGCCTTATTTATTCGTGGTTGTGGACGCACAGATTTTCAGGGAGGTGATCCTGGAACTTTATACGATGTGGTGACACAACGCTTATTCACCTTGCCAGATGATACTTTGGTATATCCTGCCCATGACTATAAAGGGCGCACAGTTTCTACCATTGGCGAAGAAAAGCGGCTTAATCCCAGATTTAGCGATCGCAGTCGTGATCAATTTATTACAATCATGAATAATCTCAAATTGAGTTATCCCCAGAAGATGAATGCAACAGTACCTGCAAATCAATACTGTGGTGATTTTATCCCCCAAGAAAGCTTAGACCCGGCTACAAGTTCGGCAACAGATGAAGAACAGAAACAAATAGAACTCACAGTCATGACTAATACAGAAATTTACAATGATTACTTTGCTATGTATATCTAGAGCTTAATTTATCAACAGTTTCTAAAGCGCGATCGCATTCTTGTTCTGTAGTGATAACTTTAGGTTGAAACTCTACCAGAAGTTGACTGTAAGTAGTTGTATTCAAAGAAGTACTTATATTCCTTTGCACCCGCTTGGCGGCGACCCGGATCATGGCTTCATGCCATCTTCTATAATTGATCAAACCTGCACACCTAATTTTAGGCATGAGACTGTGACCGAATCAGGAAGTTACAAAGATACTGTCAACCTACCCAAGACTAACTTTGATATGCGGGCAAACGCCATCAAGCGGGAGCCTGAAATCCAAAAATTTTGGGAAGAAAATAAAATTTACGATCGCCTCTCGGAAAATAACCCCGGCGAATTATTTATACTACACGATGGGCCTCCCTACGCTAATGGCTCTTTCCATAGTGGTCATGCCTTAGGTAAAATTCTTAAAGATATTATTAATCGCTATCAACTGCTACGAGGGCGTAAGATTCGCTACGTCCCTGGTTGGGATTGTCACGGTTTGCCAATTGAGTTGAAAGTTTTACAGAATATGAAGCCAGCAGAACGGCAAACCTTAACCCCTTTACAACTGCGGCAAAAAGCTAAACAATTTGCACTAGAAGCGGTGGCTGACCAAAGCAAAAGCTGTAAGCGCTTCGGGATATGGGGTGATTTTGAACACCCTTATCTGACTATGCAGCCGGAATATGAAGCGGCTCAAATTGGCGTGTTTGGTCAAATGTTTTTAAAGGGATACATCTATCGCGGTTTGAAGCCGGTTCACTGGAGTCCGAGTTCTAAGACTGCTTTGGCTGAAGCTGAGTTGGAATATCCTGAAGGTCACGTTTCTCGAAGTATCTATGCGGCTTTTAGTGTTACAGGTTTGGGGGAGGGTGTAAAATCACTGTTGGGGGAATATTTGGCGGATTTGGGTGTGGCTATTTGGACGACTACGCCTTGGACGATTCCGGGGAATTTGGCGGTAGCGGTGAATGGTGATTTGGACTACGCGGTGGTGGAAGTTTCGCGCAAAGGCGCAAAGACGCAAAGTAATTTCAAATACTTGATTGTGGCGGCTGAGTTGGTGGAGAGGTTATCTACGACTTTGGAGGTTGAGTTGACTGTAAAAGCCACGTTTAAGGGGAATGATTTAGAACATACTACTTACCGTCATCCGTTATTTGACCGCGAAAGTCCGATTGTTGTGGGTGGTGATTATATTACTACTGAGTCGGGTACTGGGTTGGTACATACTGCACCGGGTCATGGTCAAGAAGATTATATTGTTGGTCTGCGTTATGGTTTGCCTATTCTTGCGCCGGTGGATGACAATGGCAATTTTACCGAAGAAGCGGGTGAGTTTGCGGGGTTGAATGTGCTGGGTGATGGGAATCAGGCGGTGATTGATGCATTGACTGCGACTGGTTCTTTGTTGAAGGAAGAAGCATACCCGCACAAATATCCTTATGATTGGCGGACGAAGAAGCCGACGATTTTTCGGGCGACTGAACAATGGTTTGCTTCTGTGGAGGGATTTAGGGAAGAAGCGCTAAAGGCGATCGCTACGGTAGAATGGATTCCAGCCCAAGGTGAAAATCGGATCACGCCGATGGTGGCGGAACGTTCTGATTGGTGTATCTCCCGTCAGCGTGCTTGGGGTGTACCCATTCCCGTTTTCTACGACGAAGAAACTGGGGAAGTGCTGCTGAATGAGGAAACTATCAACCATATTCAAGGAATTATCGCTGAAAAAGGTTCTGATGCTTGGTGGGAATTATCAGTTGAGGAATTATTACCAGAATCTTATCGCCAAAATGGTAAGTCTTACCGCAGAGGTACAGACACGATGGATGTATGGTTTGATTCTGGCTCATCTTGGGCAGCTGTAACCAACCAGCGTCCAGAGTTACACTACCCGGCTGATTTGTACTTGGAAGGTTCAGACCAACATCGCGGTTGGTTTCAGTCAAGTTTGCTTACCAGTGTAGCGGTGAATGACATTGCACCTTACAAAACTGTCTTGACTCACGGCTTTGTTTTAGATGAACAAGGGCGTAAAATGAGTAAGTCAGAAGGAAATGTGGTTGATCCAAATATCTTCATTGAAGGCGGGAAAAATCAAAAAGCAGAACCGGCTTACGGTGCAGACGTCTTGAGATTGTGGGTATCATCGGTAGACTACTCCAGCGATGTCCGCATTGGTAAAAACATCATCAAGCAGTTGAATGATGTCAGAGGCAAAATTCGCAATACGGCGCGGTTTTTGTTGGGTAGCTTGGATGATTTTGACCCTGAAAAAGACGCAGTACCTTTTGAGGAATTGCCCGAACTTGACCGTTATATGTTGCACCGCATCGGCGAAGTGTTTAAGGAAGTTACCGAAGCTTTTGAAAGTTTTCAATTCTTCCGCTTTTTCCAAACAGTGCAGAATTTTTGCGTGGTGGATTTATCCAACTTTTACTTAGATGTTGCCAAAGATAGGCTGTACATCAGTGCCACCGATGCTTTCCGCCGTCGCAGTTGTCAAACGGTGCTGAAGATAGCGTTAGATAATTTAGCAAGAGCGATCGCACCAGTATTATGCCACACCGCCGAAGATATCTGGCAATATCTCCCCTACAAAACACCTTATAAATCGGTATTTGAAGCCGGTTGGGTGCACGTCGAGGAAAAATGGCGGAATCCAGATTTAGCCGAATTTTGGGAAGCACTGCGACAACTTAGCACCGATGTTAATAAAGTCTTAGAACAAGCTAGGGTAGAAAAACTAATTGGTTCTTCCCTAGAAGCCAAAGCTTTAATTTACATACCTCACAAACAGTTAGGCGATGCTATCAAAGCCTTTAACCCAGTAAAAGGTAACGGTATTGACGAACTGCGGTATTTATTGCTGACTTCCCAAGTGGAATTATTAGATTCTGCTGAGGGATTGCAAGGATTAGAATATACAGCGCAGACAGAAAACTGGGAAATTGGTGTAGTGAAAGCAGACGGGCAAAAATGCGATCGCTGCTGGAACTACTCCATCCATGTGGGAGAATCAACAGAACATCCCCTAATTTGCGATCGCTGTGTTGCAGCCTTAGCCGGAGAGTTCTAAAAGCCGCAATTTCATGGATTTCTCTCTGCGCCTCTGCGCCTCTGCGTGACACATTCATCCTCTTTAAGGAACTAATCAATGGCACGTCTAGCACTGCTGAGTGTATCTAACAAAACCGGTTTAATCGACCTAGCCCGTACCTTAGTCGAAAAATTTGACTTTGATTTAATCAGCAGTGGCGGAACAGCCCAAGCCCTCAAAGATGCCGGACTACCAGTTACCAAAGTTGCAGATTACACAGGTTCTCCAGAAATTTTAGGTGGTCGAGTTAAGACACTACATCCCCGGATTCATGGAGGAATTTTAGCACGGCGGAACGTTCCCCAAGATATTACAGATTTAGAAAATAACCAAATTCGACCCATTGATTTAGTAGTAGTAAATCTTTATCCTTTTGAGGAAACTATTGCTAAACCAGGGGTAACATTATCTGAAGCTGTTGAACAAATTGATATTGGTGGGCCGGCAATGCTGCGGGCATCATCAAAAAACTTTGCCCATCTCACAGTATTATGTGATCCAGCCCAGTATGACGAGTATTTGCAGGAATTGCGGCAAAATAACGGCCAAGCATCCCTAGAATTTCGCCAAAAGGCAGCTTTAAAAGGATTTTCGCACACTGCTAGCTATGATCAAGCGATCGCATCTTACCTCACAGAAGCACAACAGTACACCCTGAGCGGCACACAATTGCAATCTCTGCGTTATGGCGAAAATCCTCATCAACCCGCCACATGGTATCAAACTGGGACAACGGGATGGACAGCCGCGACAAAACTGCAAGGCAAAGAACTTAGTTACAATAACTTAGTTGATTTAGAAGCCGCACGCCGAATTATTGCTGAATTCACTGATACCCCAGCCGCAACGATTATCAAACACACAAACCCCTGTGGGACAGCACTGGGAAGCACTATTTCCGAAGCCTATCAAAAAGCTTTTAACGCCGATGCTGTTTCTGCCTTTGGTGGTATTGTCGCCCTCAACCGTCCGATAGATGCGGCTACAGCCAGGGAGTTAACCAAAACATTTTTAGAATGTGTAGTTGCACCAGCTTGTGAAACAGAAGCTCAAGAAATTCTGGCCAAGAAATCCAACGTGCGAATTCTAATTTTACCAGATTTGAGCGGCGGTACTAAAGAGATAGTTAAAGCGATCGCAGGTGGTTTCCTCGTCCAAGCTAGCGATAACATCATTGCTGATAGCAGTAAATGGCAAGTAGTTACCGAACGTCAACCCACAGACAGCGAATTAGCCGAATTGCTTTTCGCTTGGAAAGTTTGCAAGCACGTTAAATCTAATGCCATAGTTGTCACAAGCGATCGCGCTACACTTGGTGTAGGTGCTGGTCAAATGAACCGCGTCGGCTCAGTTAAAATTGCCCTAGAACAAGCTGGAGAAAAAGCCAAAGGCGCAATTCTAGCCAGCGATGGATTCTTCCCCTTTGATGATTCAGTCAGAACCGCCGCAGCATCGGGAATTACTGCCATTGTCCAACCAGGTGGGAGTCTGCGCGATCAAGATTCCATAAAAGCTGCTAACGATCTGGGTTTGGTGATGGTATTAACTGGTGTACGTCACTTTTTACACTAAAATTATTGGTCGTAAGGTGTGCAGTTTTGAAAGTGTCACTCAATATACTTGCCCTTTGATAGAAGCAGTGATATCTTTTAGTAGTGTGTGAGGAGCAAGTTAAGAATAAAAAGCGTTTGGGGTGGAAACACGGCAACACTCCCAGGCGCTTTTTAATTTGCATATAGAAATTGGATTGCTTGTACAGTTTTCAAAGTGTCACTCAATATACTTGCCTTTTGATAGAAGCAGTGATATCTTTTAGTAGTGTGTGAGGAGCAAGTTAAGAATAAAAAGCGTTTGGGGTGGAAACACGGCAACACTCCCAAGCGCTTTTTAATTGGTATGCAAAAAAAATCCTTGCAGATTCGCTGGAGTTATTGAGATAATCACCTACAATTAAACATCCAGTCAACCCCATCCACAATCAGAAATTTAGGTGCAAATTAATCGGCTGACTCAACAAATTCAGTTCATCATCGAAATTGATCGATTGAAACAGGTGATGCGCCAAACCCTACTCACTGATGGGTCACGCCAGGAAAATAGTGCAGAACACTCTTGGCATTTGGCAGTCATGGCGATCGCATTAGCAGAATATGCCCCAGAGGATGTTAATATATTTCAAGCCATCAAAATGCTGCTAATTCACGATTTGGTAGAAATTGATGCAGGTGATACCTTCTGTTACGATGTGCAGGGTAATCACAGCAAGGCAGAACGAGAAGCTCAAGCAGCATTACGCTTATTCGGACTTTTGCCAGATGATCAAGGCAGCGAGTTGCGTTTACTCTGGGATGAGTTTGAAGCAGGAAAAACACCTACTGCTAAGTTTGCCGCAGCCCTAGACCGCATACAACCCTTGCTGCACAATCAGCAAACTCAGGGCGGAAGCTGGCGTATTCATGGCATTAGGCGCGAGCAGGTGATGAAACGAGTCGCGCCTGTAGAAACAGGTGCGCCGGAACTCTGGCCTTTTGTCCTGCAACTGATTGATGATTGTGTGACAGCAGGGTATCTTAAAGAGACTTCTGCCCTCAAGATTGAATGGCACTAAGTTAAGATACAGCCCTTGCCCTGACTGGTTCCCAGCCTCCAGGCTGGTAATCCTATTGGGAGGCTCCGCCTCCTCTTTCTTGACGAGAGGCAGAGCCTCTCAGAATACATTCCCAGTCTTAGACTGGGAACGAGGTGACACAAGCCTTTGGGCTTTTCTTAGTGCCATTCCCTCAAGATTCAATATTGATGCGCTAAAATTGCCTGCCACTCGGATGGCGAGAGGGGTTGCAACTCTATCTGCATATCAAAACAATGAATAGCTGCGGCAACTAAAGCTGCAATAATCTTTTCTACAGTCAGACTTTGAGGCAGTTCCACGTTGGTAAAAGATTCTCCACCAAATACCTGAGCAAATAGTTCAGCATCCGGTTGCAAACGCATGGAACCATGTTGCAAAATTCCCCCTCCACGTCGGAGTTGAGCGCTACCAATGAGTTTGGCGCCATCTGACAAAACTAAATCTGCACTGGTAGCGGTGCCAAAACAGTTAGGGTTGTGGATGTAGCCTCGTCCTTCTGTACCATAATGTAATTCTACACCAAGCGATCGCCACCCTTGAATCAAAAACTCACAAATTTTTTCGTACACCTGGAGGCGACTACCTATAAAGCCAGATGTCACGACAGCGTAAGTTAAATCACCTTGGTGTAGCACCGCCCGTCCACCGGTAGGACGCCGCACGAGAGCCAACTTCTCACTTTGCCATGTCAAATTTTGCCAATATTCAGGGTATTGGCGTTGATGATAACCGAGAGAAATGGCAGGTGGCGACCAAATATAAAAGCGGAGAGTTGGCGGATGCTTTCCAGACTGATGCTGTTCTAGTAACCAACTATCAATCGCCATTTGCACATTTCCAGCCGCCTCCAGCAAAGGAATTAGTCGCCAAACCTGCTTACTAGGCATCAGATGCAGCTAAAATCCAAAATCCAAAATCCAAAATCTAAAATTCCTTAAGTTGCACCAAATTCAGACTGTAAAGCTTCATCATTATTATCAGCGATCGTTGCCACGATGGTAATTAGCCGAGACACTTCACCAGGAGACAACTCCGCTAAGGTGCGTGTCGATATCACAACCACCCGGTTTTCAATAATACCGAAACGCGCTTCAAAAGTGCTAGAGCAGTTTAACTCTAACAGATATCGCAGCAACCTGGGTTCATCTTTGGCAGGTAAATTTAGCACCGCAGACCAAACCGTTATAGTGTCTTCATCGGTTATCCCGTTGAGTTGGACAAATACTTCTACACTTCCGTACTTAAATTTCCAGAGATGACTACCATCTGGACTGTGGCTAACCATCGCACTGTCATCTTGTTCTAAAGAATCGATGACATTTTCAATGACATCTAGATGATTAATGCTTGTCGCCTCGGCGACTAGCTCGTTATTGGTTAAGGTTTCTTGGTAGCTTGCCATACAGATTTTTTCTCAACACACTCGCTGTTTTATCTACACATACTTTATAACTTGTGGACGCAGTTAGTTTAAGTGATAGTCTGGTTATCAGTCATACTAGCTCGGGTGAGTTTAAGTTATTTAGTAAAAATTATTACCTAAAAATTTAGATTAATTACTTATAATATGTCTGTAACTACACCTGAATCAAAGCAAGAGTCTAATACCATTCCTCAGGATTTAAAAAGCCTTTCTTTTTCATAACCGAGATATGCCTTTTGTTAGAAGGATAATTACTTTTTTATAGTTAATCTTTATTTGTACTCCGCAAAGCAAGCTTAATTGGCATGATAAATTTAATTTCTAGAACGGTTAGTTATATCAGTTCCCTGCTTAAAGGACTTCAGGTAAAACCTTTTTTGGCTGTTGTCCTAGTTGGTTTTGTAGTGCTGACGACGAATGTTGCTCCTGGGGAGAATAACAAAGCCTTAAAGGAAAGAGTTCGTGAACTGATACAACAAGATGATTCTCAAAGACCAAGAACAATAGGGGAGTGGAATAAAGAAGCTCGTGAAACGGAAGATGCTCCTGGTAAACGACTTCAGAAGATTGGGGAAGAGTCAGCAGAAGCCTTTAAACAATTTGGGGCGGGGTATGTAGAGGGTGCTCAGAAAACTGCTGGTGATGTAGGCGAAAGTGCGGTGCAGACAGGCAAAGATATCTCTAACAAAGTTCAACGCTAAATGCTTTGTGATCCTCTATTGGTAGCGAAGACGGACACCAATTCTAAGTAAAGCTGCACATTAAGCACACCACATAGGCATTTATATGCAGCTTTACACAGAAACGGGATGAGAAGTTTTCGCCAACGAATGAGTAATAATAACGACGCTGGTATTTAACCAACGAACTCTTTCAATATTTCGATAACCCGCTTACGCTTTCTGATCAGCTATTATAGCGGTTCTCAGTTGGATACAATATCTAGCCTTTCTCATTTGCATAAAATATAGGTTTTTCGTAGGGGCGCACATCTGTGTGCCCCTACTGCATATTGTATCCAAAGGAAAATTGTTATAAATTATCATCACCTTTTTTAACTTAACGTCTTTAAACATTAGACCTATCTTTTCTTACCATAAATTGCTGCACTCTTTATTTTATAAGCTTTTAAGCCCATTTCGTCACTTTGTCAGGTAGCTAACAGTAGAATAACTGTTTTAAAACATGAAACAATAAAGAGACAGCTAAGAAAAAAGCAAATTAATAATTAGCCATATGAAGGAATCTAAGGGCAAGCGAAAGCGGGGACTTGTGCTAACTTATGCTGGGCTGAAGCGTTTGCAAGCGGCGATTTTGGCTATGGAAAAAGCACAGAACAATAACAATCGCTTTACTCTAGAAGAGTTAGGCGATCGCATAAATGTTTCTACCAAAACTCTAAACCGATTATGGTCGTTGAATACAGGCGTGGATCAAAAAACCCTGAAATTGTGCTTTAGCGCCTTTAGCCTAGAATTACACACAGAAGACTATGCAATCCTAAATGAACCGAATCATGCTGAAATCTCTCCAATTTTACCCCTGAGTTTAAATACACACGAGTTGAATTTATCTCCGTCTTTATCCGTAGGGTCATTTGTTACTCAAGAGCATAACCAACTCGAAAATCTTTGGTCATATCCAGATGGGCCTGTACCTCTGGATTCTCCCTTCTATATTGAACGTCCTCCCATTGAAGAACTGGTTTATCGAGAAGTAACTCAACCAGGTTGTGTAATCAGGATTCGAGCCGCCAGAGAAATGGGTAAAACTTCTCTTGTGCTGCGACTGTTAGCCTTTGCCCGGACGCAAGGTTATCGCACGGTGAACCTGAATTGCAGCCAAATTGATTCAAATTGTCTGACAGACTTAAACAAGCTTTTGCGTTGTCTTTGCTGGCGAGCTGCAACAGAATTAGGCATTGCCCCCAACCTAGATCGTAACTGGGACGAGGAAATAGGCTCTAAGCTGAGTTGCATTTTTTATCTGCAATCTTATCTGCTCAACCAGAGCGAAAGTCCAGTGGTTTTAGTGTTGAATGAGATTGATCGCTTTTTTGAACATCCTCAAATTGCTCAGGAGTTCTTTTCTTTATTGCGCTCTTGGTATGAGGAAGCACGACAAAATACCAACTTGCAAAAACTGAGGCTAGTGGTGGTTTACTCCACAGAAGTTTATGTGTCTATGGATATCAACCGCTCCCCATTTAATATAGGACTACCTATTCGTTTACCAGAATTTACTGTGCAACAAGTAGAAAATTTAGCCCAACGGCATGGGCTAGACTGGAGTTGTGGCAAGGAGGCTACCCAACTGATGTCGCTTGTAGGGGGACATCCAGCACTGATTAGGATTGCTCTGTATTATCTGTGTTCTCAAGGAATCACCTTAGGAGAATTGGTACATGAGGCGATCGCTAACGGTGGGATTTATCGTTATCATTTATGGCGACACTGGGCAATATTACAAGAAAATCTCAGTTTGGCAAGAGCTTATATTGAAGTTGTGGCAGCAAAGCAAAGCATTTATCTCAATCCCATTGATGCTCATAAGCTCGAAAGCTTGGGGTTGATCCGCTATGAAGGCGATCGCATTCTACCGCGTTGCGAACTTTACCGGGCTTACTTTCAAAAACAACTAGGCGTTGCTCAATTTGAATATGAATCATGGCAAAAACGTGCCTGAGAAAAGCTATCAGATTTCAAACATCAAATAGGAATCCCATAATCATCATTTGAGATGAAATACCAAGTTGGCGGTAGTCTCTACAGTAACGATCCCACATACGTTGTGCGTCAGGCAGATGAAAAACTTTATAACAGTTTGAAAATTGGTGATTTTTGTTATGTCTTCAACTCTCGCCAAATGGGTAAATCATCCCTATTACAGCACACAAGTTCTCGCCTCAAAAAAGAAGGCTATAAATGCATATACTTAAATATGACGCAATTGAGTAGCGGGGATACCACACCAGCACAATGGTATAAAGGATTCATAGTCAGCTTGTTGTACGGCTTAAATCTCGCAGAACGCATTAACTTTAAGCACTGGTGGAATATGCAAGCCGGTCTTTCTCCAGTACAAAAGCTACACCAGTTCCTTGAAGAAGTCTTGCTACCAAATATTCACAGCGATTCTCAAAGAAATGGTGAAGCCTCTGGTAGAAAAGGCATTTTCATCTTTATTGATGAGATTGATAGTCTGCTGAGTTTAAATTTTCCTGTCAACGACTTTTTTGCCTGGATTCGTCATTGTTACAACCAACAGGCGCACAACCCAAATTTTCAACGCCTGGGATTTGCATTGTTTGGAGTGGCTAATCCATCTGATTTAATTGCCGACAAATGCCGGACACTCTTTAACATTTTTACGGCAATCGGGTTATACGGCTTTCGATTACATGAAGCTGAACCATTGCTAAAAGGGTTAAAGAGAGCCGTCAGCCAACCAGAAGCCGTGCTACAAGAGATTATTTACTGGACAGGGGGACAACCATTTCTAACCCAAAAACTCTGTCAGCTAGTTCTCCAAACTGCCTTAAAGTCATCAAATGAGAAAATTGCCCTATCTCCAAAAACTGAAGCGCGTTGGGTAGAAAAATTGGTGCGATCGCACATTATCCAACATTGGGAATCACAAGATCAACCCGAACACCTCCGCACTATTCGCGATCGCTTGCTTTTCAATGAACAGATGGCAGGGCGGTTGTTGAGTCTTTATCAGCAGATATTGCAAGCAGAGAAAACAGGAAGCAGGGAACAGACTTCCATTCCTGATCTTTGGGTGTCTACTGATGATAGTCGAGAACAGACAGAACTTTTACTATCTGGATTGGTTGAGAAGCACAACGGCTATCTGAAAATTAAAAATCCTATCTACCGCAGTATCTTCAATTCTGAATGGGTGGTAAGGCAATTAGACAATCTGCGCCCTTACTCACAGGCATTCAATGCTTGGTAAGTAGATGGTTCTAGATAAATATAAGATAGTTTGTCATTGCGTTCGCCCTTAGAGGATGTTTGAAAAGTCCTCTTGTCGGTATCAAAAGTTTTAGATCCCTCTAAATCTCCCGATAAATTGGGAGACTTTGATTCCGGTTCCCCCCTTTTTAAGGGGGGTTAGGGGGGATCTAAAAGTGCCTAAAGTCACAGCGAAACACTTTTCAAACAACCTCTTAGCGTACCCTAAGGGCGAACGCAATGACATATTATATTTAATTTCGCCCAGCTACTTAGCATCGGGCGATCAAGATGAATCACGCCTGGCTATCTGTAGTAACACTGATCAATCCAAATTCGCATTTCTTCTTCAGAACCAAAACAGGCAGAACGTCCTGTCATTGGATCATAGGCGTGCCAACAAGAAGTATAACCATAACGGTCTGATTCCTGCCAAACTTGTAAGTCAGAACCACTATTCATCCAGATGATAAAATGTTGCCAAACTTTTTGGAAAGATAATAAAAAATTAAATTTATTCATAGTGAAAGCACTTGATAAACAGCGAACTATTACTTTTACTCTCACTTAAGATTTTTCAACTGAGAAGGTACAGTTTTAGTAGATTTAATCTAGTACAGTTAAGCGATATTCCAACTGTTATAGTAAAAAATCCTCCAACTGTACTAGGTAAACTTGGTATAAATAGCTTATATTGCCAGTATTGATGATTATTTAGTCATTGAGGAGTGCGCCAAAATGAATATTTTATTGGAACGACAGTCACGCAAACCGATTTATTTGCAGATACGCGATCGCATCAATCGTCTAATTAAATCTGGCGCACTCAAAAGTGGCGATCGCCTCCCTTCTATCCGCTCTCTTGCAGAAAGTTTACAAGTTAATAAACTCACGATTATTGAAGCGTATAACCTTTTAGAAGCAGACGGTATTGTTACTGCTCGTCAAGGTTCAGGATATTTTGTCAACAACCTTTCTATTAAGAGTACCAACCTGGAATCTACATTTGCCCCAGCCCAAAATGTCATGATTCCAGAGCCAGGAAAGTGTTCTTTTTATGATACATACATTCCTATCAAACAAGCACAAGCGCAGCCAGGAATGATTAATTTTGGCTATGGTTCCCCACGCCCGCCAAAAGATATTACCCTAATTGCCAGACGAGCATTAAGGCAAGAAGATGCTGATGTTTTCTGTCCCTACGATTTGCCTCAAGGACAACTAACTCTGTGCAGACAAATTGCCCAGATGCTAGTACATCAAGGATTAGAAGTTTTTCCAGAGGATTTAATTATTACTAATGGCTCACAGCAAGGTTTGTCATTAGCGATGAATTATTATGTAAAACCTGGTGATTGGGTGATTGTGGAAGCTCCTACCTATTACGGTGCAATCTCTATTTTAGAAAACTTAGGAGCCAGAATTATTGGCATTCCGATGACTGCGGAGGGAATGAATTTAGATTTATTAGAACAATATTTACACAGCCATCGTCCCAAATTAATTTATACAATTACCACCTTCCACAATCCAACCGGATTGACGACAGCCCAAGTTCATCGTCAACAATTACTAGCATTAGCTGAAAAATACAACTGTCCAATTTTGGAAGATAATGCTTATGAAGGACTGAATTTTGAGCCTGTACCACCACCAATCAAAGCTTTAGATAAAAATGACATAGTAACTTATTTAGGCACATTTTCTAAAACTTTAATGCCTGGGTTACGAGTAGGCTATATGGTGGTTACAGGTAATAATTATCAAACGATAATTGAGCAAAAATTACTCTATGACTTTCACACCTCTAGTATTTCCCAAATAATCGTGAGTGAATATCTCGCTTCAGGACATTATCGCCGTCACCTCAACAAACTTCGCACAGATAATCTCCAAAGTCGTCATGTGATGCTGCAAGCTTTGGAGCGTTATTTTCCCGAAGAAGCGCGGTGGACAGTTCCCACGGGAGGGTTATTTCTTTGGGTGCAATTACCGGATGATCTTCCTATTCAGAGGATTCGTAGCGAAGCCTTGGCTCAAAATGTTTACCTAGCTTGTCATTCAGCATTTTTCCCAGATAAGCAGGGTTATCCAGCGATGCGTTTAGCTTTCTGTCTCCCACAAGAGGATATTGAGCAAGGTATCTCCATTGTGGGTAAGTTGCTGAAAAGGTATATTTCTAAAGGACATGAGCAGATATCTAATTATCAACCCCTTGCCTACAGTATTTAGTGATTGTTTTCCGCGCTGAAGATAACTTACACAGTACATCACGTTTTGGCAACCATAAAGTGCCGCTAGAGGTTGATTCCCCAACTCCTAATAGGGTTCGCTTAAGGTTTTTTGACGAAAATTATATATTGGAAAGACGCGATAAATCGCCGTCTCTACAAAAGATTAATTATTAATGCTACGCGCCAAGGTTTTTTTTCCATAGTTTTACCTCTAAGCCTCGTCATTCATGCTTTGAACTCGGAAGGCCGAGCTTTTTGCTCGTCATTCATGCTTTGAACTCGGAAGGCCGACCTTTTTGCTCGGAAGTTTATGCTTTGAACTTGAAAGGCCGACCTTTTTACTCGGAAGTTCATGCTTTGAACTCGGAAGGCCGACCTTTTTGCTCGGAAGTTTATGCTTTGAACTTGAAAGGCCGACCTTTTTACTCGGAAGTTCATGCTTTGAACTCGAAAGGCCGAGCTTTTTGCTCGGAACGTTTCTAAACTTAGCGGGCAAAGTCAAATAATTAAACCTGCCCAGCCGTCAATACTTGAACTGCGGTCAAATTCAGCCCTGGAAAAGTCGCTGATGTAATCAAATCTGTTTCCTGAAATATAGCTTCTTCATATAGCCCATCCACCAGAGTCAACAAAGTTACTTTGGTTTGATCGGCGTCAACAATCCAATATTCAGGGATACCCCGTGCAGCATACTCAGAACGCTTATAGCGGTAGTCTCTATCCTGGTTCACTTTCCCAGGAGAGACAACTTCAACCACCATTATTGGGGAAGGCATATCTGGGGCGATCGTAGCTCGTTTACCTCCTAGAGTCGCTAATAACTCCTGCGTCAATATCATCAAATCTGGCAGTCGCACACGAGTCAGGTTGCCCATCACTACCAATTCTGTATCTTTATGGCGAATGAGTTGAATCGAAATAAACTTGAGAAATTCCGATAGTAAATAAAGAGAAATTAAGTTATTTCTACCCGTTTCCGGTGGCATTTCAACTAACTCCCCATCCACAAGTTCGTACTTGGTGTCTGTGCCATCATCATAGACTAGGTACTCTTCAAGGGTGAGTTTCTTGACGGTTGTGGTAGTAGTCATCGTCTGCACAAATCCTTCTTAGGCGATCGCTTCTGCTGTTTCCAATTCTACGCAGATTCTCTTTAAGAGGAGGGGTATTTATTGAATACCATAACTGAGTTATTGTGATTAAAGGCAAACACAGTAAACGGGTCTTTTTGATTCCCCATCTCCATCCCAGGAGTGCCTACAGGCATATTGGGAACAGATAAACCAACAACATTTGGCTTTTCTTGCAGCAGACGTTTGATGTCATTTGCTGGGACGTGTCCTTCAATGACATATCCATTAATAATTGCTGTGTGACAAGATGACAAGTTATCCGGCACGTTAAACTTTTGTTTGATTGTTTCGATGTCAGGTGTGGAAAAATCTGTAATTTCAAAACCCTGTGCCTTTAAGTGGTCAATCCACCCGCCACAACAATTACAGTCGGGACTGTGATATACAGTGGCATTTAGCGCTGTTGGTTTAAATGCTGTTTGTTTATCCTGGATGCGCCTAGCTAGACTTATTAGTTGAGTATTGGCTGTAACAAAAGTAGGAAAAACAGCTTGAGCATTACTCATAGGAGCAGTGCTTCCCAAGATGCCCAACATTCCTGCTGTTAGACAAATCGTTACCACTACTTTTACAGCAGCACGTACCAATATGGGAGATAAGCATTTTTGCCAGCAATAAATAAATTGTTTGTGTAACATCTGAGACTTCCTAATTCTTATAAAGCAAAAGTGATTTCTGACTTCGCCCATCAAAGCTAACATTAACTCTACTGATGAACTACCTCTAGCTGGCAACGCCATCGCTAGAGGTTTCTACATCCTCTAACTTGTTTTTAGCAAAGTTGCTTTGAGATTTTTGACGCTTCATTGCCCCTAGTTGCTTCATGCTTCCCGCTTGTTTGCGGGTGCGTGAGGTAGTGCTAGACGACTCTGCGACTACGAGGTTAGTTCCTAGCCCCGGTAGAGTACCTTTTGCCCAGTAAAGCATAACTTCGGCAGCAGCAATATCTCTGTCCTGAATGTATCCGCAAACATTACAATTGTGAACTCTAATATCAAGTGTTTTCTTGTGTTGGTGTCCACATTTAGGGCAGGTTTGAGAAGGTTTTACCTGTCGGGTCGGGACTTCTATAAATATCCCTCCGATTTGCTCAGCCTTATATTTTATGCTGCTTCGTAGCATTCCAAAACCAACATCAAGAATAGACTTATTGAGTCCAGCCTTCTGTTTTTTTCGCTTGCCTTTTTTAGCTTTTTGGGTCATGTTTTGAACTTCTAGTTTTTCGGTTGCAATGAAGCTATTACCGCTTACAATTTCTACTGCAACTTGGTGAACCCAATCCTGTCGCTGGTTACCAACTTTACGATACAGCTTACTAACCTTGGCTTGGGCTTTTTTGAACCGTCTAGAAGCTTTTATTTTTTTCTTTCTATTCGGCGCACGTTTACGCCTCTTATCCTTAGATGCTTTCTTGATTAGATGTTCTGCGTTCCTCAAGAACTTGGGTGCATTGATTTGTTGATGATTTTCACCGTCAGTAATTGATAACGCTGCATTACATCCTAAGTCAATACCAACAGCACCAATAGAAAAAATTTCTGGTTTCAGAACTTGGTCTAAAACTTCAACTGTAATAGATGCGTACCATTTCCCATTGCGATAAACAATAGTGCAAGTAGTTGGTTTACCCCAATACTTAGCCAGTCCCCGCATCTGAATACGTCCAATCTTAGACAAAATCAGATAACCATTCTCGCCATTTGACTCAACAGAGTACCCACTTTTAGCTGGATAGCTCCACTAGCAACTTTCTATAAAAAACCTGTTCTTTGGTCTAGTTCTTACTATGTTGCTTCAACTGGTGGCGCACCGATTGAAAAGGTAAAGCAGTATATCAAATCTCAGGAAGCACCAAAGGAATGATTGGAAATTGCTCAAATCCTCTCCGCACTGTTTGAACTACGTCCAAAAACATTTGAGAGGTTTTCGCAATTTTCCGCTATTCATCCCTACCTTGCTTCGCTGAAGGTAGGGACTTTCGCGCTACGTTAATTTGGGGTCGTGAGAAATCCAAAAATTGCAACTTTGCTGTGTGCGATCGCGCCATTACAATAAAGTTTAGACAGAGCTTTGAGAGATTGCCTCGTTCCCAGTCTCTGACTGGGAATGCCTACTTTTAGGCTCCGCCTTCCTGACTCGCGGCAGAGCCGCAATGATGTGCATTTCCAGCCAGAGGCTGGAAACGAGGTTTTAAAGCAGTTTTAGCTTAAGTTGACACCAATGGCGAGACGCCCACCCCACAATAAGTAGTTGAGTATTTTTTATTTGTCAGTCCCTAACCTGCAATTTAGGTTATTATCTGGTGCGCTGATTTGCGGTAGGAGGCATTGCAACAGTGCTAGGATCTAGAATATACGGATCTTTATAGCTCTTTTGTTGGCGAAGGTATTGGACTATTAACTCATTTGCACCACTTGTAGGACAACAGCAAGCTATAGAATTACTCACTCAGGCTGTTAGACAAAACCGGGTTGCTCCAGCGTATTTATTTGTCGGCACAGATGGTGTAGGAAGGAGTTTAGCAGCAAGGTGCTTTATAGAATTGCTATTTTCTAGTGAAATAGGAGTCAATGCGTCTTTACAAAACCGTTTGCGTCAAGGAAACCACCCAGCTTTGTTGTGGGTGCGGCCAACGTACCAATATCAAGGACAACGATTAACAGCAGCAGAAGCGGCTGAGAAAGGACTTAAGCGGAAAGCACCACCTGTAATTCGACTAGAGCAAATTCGGGAAATTACCGAGTTTTTGAGTCGTCCGCCCTTGGAAGCGCCGAGGAATGTGGTAGTGCTGGAGGAAGCCCAAACAATGGCAGAAGCCGCAGCCAATGCTTTACTTAAAACTTTGGAAGAACCGGGACAGGCGACGTTAATTTTAATTGCACCTATGCCTGAATCTGTATTGCCAACCTTGGTGTCACGCTGTCAACGTATTCCTTTTTATCGGTTAGATGCACAGTCTTTGGCTGTTGTCCTCACACAAACAGGCCATCAGGAAATTTTGCAAAATCAGGCAGTATTGAATATAGCAGCTGGCAGTGCCGGAAGTGCGATCGCATCTTACGAGCAGTTACAAACTATTCCCTCTGAGTTACTCGAAGACTTGAAAAAAGCCCCTGCTTCCTACCGCAAAGCTTTGGAGTTAGCCAAAAAAATTGATCAAGATTTAGATACAGAAGCACAACTATGGTTAGTTGATTATCTTCAGCAGATATACTGGCAGCAGTGGCATCAACCCAGTATCATTAACCAGTTAGAACAAACTCGTAAATACTTACTTGCTTACGCTCAACCACGGTTAGTTTGGGAATGTCTGCTTTTATCTATCTGCCAAAAATAAAATCACATTCACTAAAACGTTACAATTTTTTACACTAAAAACTCACTCTTTCTCACCGACAAAGCGATCGCATTTGGATTAATAATTAAATACAATATAGGAAGTTAATGTCTACTTCTCAAACTATAAAAAGGAGATCAAGTCAATGAAATTTGGTATTGATATCGGACACAATTGCCCTCCTCACGATACAGGGGCAACAGGCATTAAACAAGAAGATACTTTAACTAAAGCAGTTGGAACACAATTGATCCAAAAACTTAAGGCAGCAGGTCATACCGTTATTGATTGCACTCCCACAACCGCTAGCAGTGTAAACGATTCTCTGAGACAACGAACCAATAAAGCCAATACTAATAACGTTAATGTCTTTGTCTCGATTCACTTTAATAAATTTAACGCTATAGCCAGTGGCACAGAAATTTTTGCCATTAGTAATGTATCAAAAGGTATAGCTCAATCAGTTCTGAAAGAGATTCTTAAACTTGGATTTAAAAATAGAGGAGTTAAAAACACAGGTTTCTTTGTTTTGAAAAATACACAAATGCCAGCTATCTTAATTGAGTGTTGTTTTTGTGATGCAAAAGTAGATATGGATCGCTTTGATGCTGAAAAAATGGCCGAGGCGATCAAAGATGGATTAATTGGTCAGTCAGATGAGGATGATTTACCCAAACCTGATAAAAGTTACATTTTGCAAATTACAAAAGCAACTGTTTTAAAGCCTTCCACAGACCAAGCATCAGAGCTAGCACAAGAATCTCTTGTCGATATTGAACCAGGAAATTACCCAGTTTTAGATGTCCGTTTTGAGGAAAACCATTATTGGGTTAAGTGGCCTGATAAAAGTAAAGGTAACAGAAATCAGCATTTTGTTTTTGCTGGACACAGCAAAGTTATAGAAAAAGATTAACTAAACTCTATCTAAATAATTCGTGACAAGCCAAAAAGCCCTCCTGTAGAGACGCGATTTATCGCGTCTAAAAGACTGGCACGTTAGAGAGACGCGATAAATCGCCGTCTCTACAGGGAATGTACTACTATTTTCGACTTGTGTGTACACCGTAGGCTCCACGCAGGGGGAAGGGCTTGCTCCCCCTGCTCCCTTCCCTCCTGCCTCTTTGGTGAACAATAAGATTCCCAACTTCTCTAATAAGTCGGGAATCTCATCTAATTTTCAAATTACTATTCAAATTACTTTTTCAATTGACTACATCACAGACCAACATCACGATTTTGTAAAATTTTTTGAAGCTGTGGTAACTAAAATCGCGATTTTCGTGATTAACATCGCGGTTTTTGTTACCAAGCATAAAATGTATTTTTAGTAGCGCAAGCTGTAACTATTATCGGTGCAATTTTGCGTAGCTTGCCGCCGTAGGCATCGCAACATCCAATCTTAATCATTTATCTAGGTTTGTTGCAGCCGATTTGTGGCACAACATTAAAACAACTTGAGTAAAACCCAACATCATCTTAGGTTAACGTTGGGTTTCACTGCATTCAACTCCCCTAATTATTTGGCGGTATTTGTTCCGGTGGTACTTCTGCTGGAGGAGCAAGTACCGCATCTGGTGCAATTTCTTCTACATGAATCGGCTTTTCGTCCACAATCTCAACACCTGCTTGTGCGGCTTCCACTAATTCAGGAGATGGGGGATGTGGTGGAATCGCTTCCGGTACACTTTCGATTTTTACTTCGGTGTCGGTAGTAAATGTCTCCTCTGCTGATTGTTCTGGTGTAGCAGTAGTTTTGTTGATAATCTCAACAGCAGGTTTCTCTGCTAATACAGAGGTAATGTTTTCCGGTTTGGAGGTTGTGGGTGTCTTTTGAGTCACATTCTGCTGCACCTTGTTTTTAACGCCCCCGAAGGTGCTACCAAGACCTTTTTGCAACTGGCCCAGGCGTTCCTGAAGGGAAAACTTATTCACCTGTTCCTGAATACCAGTTTTCACCGCATCAGGACTGGGTACTTGGGTTTGTTGTGCCTGCGGGGTCAATTGCCGACGTAATGATAGAGTTTGCCAGCCAAACCAGACCAAAAGAGCGACACTAGCCACATGACCCAGCAACAAACCCCCAGAAAGGCGTGGTGCAAACACCCATAAGACTAAAGCGTAGAACAGCCCGACACCACTCCAGATAAAGTCATTCTTACGGTGGATTTCTGGGAAAAAGAAAGCTGCTATGTAAATAGCTAAACTACCAAGACCTACCACCAAAGCTAGGACATATGCCAGCATTATTTAGTTACTCCTTACTGCATCCTTTGATTATTTCAATTTTGCAAACTTTCCAAGTCAATTGTTGATTTAGATACAATTTAAAATTAATTATCGGTGTTAGTTGTGGATTTTTGTCATTTAATCAACTCTTAAGGTCTTCTTTAGGAGTTCGACGAAAATATCGGACTACCCTTATAGGTAAAGGATCTGCAAGAGTTAGCCAGAAATTTTTTATGACACTACAAAGCTTTGGTGTGATTGGATTAGCCGTTATGGGTGAGAACATCGCTCTCAATGTGGAGCGCAATGGCTTCCCAATTGCAGTTTACAACCGCTCCCGAGAAAAAACGGATGCGTTTATGGCGCAGCGTGCGCCAGGAAGGAACGTCAAAGCCGCATTTACCCTAGATGAATTTGTCGCTTCATTGGAACGTCCCCGCAAAATTCTAGTAATGGTGCAAGCTGGTAAGCCAGTGGATGCGGTGATAGCTCAACTCAAACCCTTGTTAGAGGAAGGCGATATCATTATCGATGGTGGCAACTCTTGGTTTGAAGATACGGAACGACGCACTCAGGAATTAGAACCCGCAGGGCTTCGGTATCTTGGTATGGGTGTCAGTGGCGGTGAAGAAGGGGCGTTAAATGGCCCATCTCTGATGCCTGGAGGTACAACAAGCTCTTACGAGTTTCTATCACCAATTTTTAACAAAATTGCTGCCCAAGTCGATGATGGCCCTTGTGTAACCTACATTGGCCCTGGTGGTTCTGGTCATTATGTCAAAATGGTACACAACGGCATTGAGTACGGCGATATGCAGCTAATTGCTGAAGCCTACGACTTGCTGAAAAATGTCGCTGGACTTGACCATAATCAGCTACATGACGTATTTGCTGAATGGAACACCACCGATGAACTCGATTCATTTTTGATTGAGATTACGAAGAATATCTTTCCATATATTGATCCAGAAACAAATATACCCTTGGTAGACTTGATTGTTGACGCAGCAGGTCAAAAGGGAACTGGGCGCTGGACTGTGCAGACTGCGTTGGAATTGGGAGTCGCTATTCCCACAATTACAGCAGCAGTTAATGCCCGGATTATATCTTCCATTAAAGAGGAGCGGGTAGCAGCATCGAAAGCCCTCACAGGCCCCAGTGGCAAGTATGACGGGCAAACCAAGGACTTTATCAACAAAGTCCGCGATGCTCTGTATTGCTCAAAAATCTGTTCTTATGCTCAAGGGATGGCGTTGCTATCCACAGCTTCTAAGACATATAACTGGAATTTGAATCTGGGCGAAATGGCGCGGATTTGGAAAGGCGGCTGTATTATTCGCGCTCGCTTTTTGAATAAGATTAAGAAGGCTTTTAGCGAAAATCCAGCTTTGCCTAACTTGCTTTTAGCTCCCGAATTTAAGCAGACAATTCTCGACAGACAAACAGCTTGGCGGGAAGTGATTGCGACAGCTGCAAAACTGGGAATTCCAGTACCCGCATTTAGCGCATCCTTAGATTATTTTGACAGCTATCGCCGCGATCGCTTGCCTCAAAATCTAACTCAAGCACAACGCGACTATTTCGGCGCACATACTTACCTGCGTCTTGATAAGCCCGGAAGTTTCCACACTGAATGGGTGCCAATTGCTGAAGCTGGGAAGTAAATTTTCACACATCCACATCAGGATATTGTGAAAAGTTAAAAAGAAAGTGGCTCTGAGTTTCAGAGTCACTTTCTTTTTAACGAACTTGTCAGTAGGATTTGTTGTTCAGGGTGCGTCAATTAAGGTATTTCTACAATATCGGTGTCAAACTTTTGTCCTGTTTCTGCGTCAACAACGATAGTTATTGATGATTTTCTGAATTTAACAACCTGCCCATTTTTTTGTGGCACTCTTACACCTAGTGGTGCATCTATTTCAACTACCCACACTAAACGTTTTGGATGAACTTGTAGATTTTCGATAATATCGCCACCACGTTGCTTTTTATTTTCTAGATACTCTGAGTATTTCGTTAACTTAATTTGTTTAAGTTTTAGATCCTTTTTGAGTTGACTAATAGCATTTTCTTTCTTAATCAATTGTGCTTCAGTTTTGCTACTGTTATCAGGAAACAGATAGTTAGGCTTGGGTTTTGATATGGTTTCAATTTCACCAGGCTTATCTAATTCTGGGGGGCGTGGATTTTGTTTAGGTTCTTGCTGGCTAGCTGTTGCAGCATATACTAATCCCAAACCAAAACATGCAACTAGTGCGCTCGTGCTTAGTACTTTTTTCATTAGTTAAACGTCCTTGATTAATTAAATTGTTATTTATTATAGTTTATGGTTTTAAGCTAAATGATTTTAAGGATTGTTATTACCAAGATATTTGGCTTTTAACTCTTCCAATTCTTCATCTATTTTATTTGTACTAGTAGGGCCAGATGTAGGGTTTGGTGACTGTATTTTATTTGCTTGAGGTTTGCTGCTACCCAAAAATTGGGTTTTCATTTCCTCTAATTCTTTCTCAACTTGACTAGGAGATTTCGATACAAAAGTGGGTGGAGAATTGGCTGGTGATTGATGGATAGGTTTTGGCGCTATCGCTGGTGTGGCTGCTACTTGTGAGTGTTGATTTAAGTCCTTGAGAACTTCATCTACTGTTTGATAACGCCGAATTGGGATACTTTCTAGCATTTTGTTGAGAATGTGACTCAACTCATTGCTGACGGGAGTTTTTAAGTATTGCTGCCAAACCCAACGATCATTATTGGTATCATAAGAATCGAAAGGCGATCGCGCCGTTAATAAATTAATACAAGTAGCACCCAAACTGTAAATATCGCTGGCAAAAACAGCCCTACCTCTCATTTGTTCAGGTGCAACATATTCTGGACTACCAATACTAGTGCCAGTTTTATTTAAGGCGGCACCGGTGGTAGATTTAGCAGCACCGAAATCTACTAAAACTAATTTGTCATCTCTACCACGTAAAATAATATTTTCTGGTTTAATATCGCGGTGAATAACTTCTTTCGCATGACAAAATTGCAAAACTGACAATAAATCATTCAATAGTTGCCGGATTTGTATCTCATTCAAAGCACCATTCTGCACCAACTCCTGGGCTAAGTTTTGCCCGTCAATAAATTCTTGTACAAGATACTGCCGATCTTCTTGGGTAAAATATGCCAGTAATTCGGGAATTTGGTGATGTTTGCCCAATTCATCTAATTGCACCGCTTCTTGGTTAAACAACTCCACGGCTTTTGCAAGAGTGCTAGTACCTTGGGCTTGGGGATAAAATTGCTTAATTACGCAGCGCGGTTTTGAGGGTTTATCCTCATCCACAGCTAAGAAGGTTTTGCCAAAACCACCTTGTCCGATTGGTTTGATAGCACGGTAACGTTCTTTGAGGAGTAACTTGGAACCGCAAGTCCGGCAAAACTTGACATCATCAGGATTTTCAGGCTTTAGACAATGGGGATTAAGGCAATAGCTCATGGAGGGTGGCGCTTAGTAGAATCGCTCTTACTTGTCTTTATTTTGCCCTGTTCTAAACAAAAGAGTGTTTATATTCGCCAATTATCCAGTTTCAGGTTGTAATCTAATGCTTGAATCCGTTCATAGTGCGAGATATTGCCACTTACTAAGGTTAAATTTTGTTCGATTGCAATGGCGGCAATAATCGCATCAGCAAGTCCTATCGGTTGCCCTGTTCGTTCTAAATCTGCATAAATACGTCCTGCCAACTCAGCATCACCCAGTTGTAATGTCAATACTTGTGCCTCTGTAATTTCCACAAAAAACTGCTGAATCTTATCTTCTCGTTGGTGCTTATGCCAACCTTTGACAATCTCTAAGACTGTAATGGTGCAGATAGTATAATAACCAAAGTTAGCATGATAGGCGGAAGCCCTAGCTGCAATCTGCCGATTAATGCCTTTGAGAATCTCTGAAAAAATATCAGTGTCAATTAGTACTTTATCCAAAGCGCTGATTTAGTGGGTGTGCTGCCCGATCTTTCATGACCTCTTCTAGCATCTCATCTACTGACTCAGGATCATCAGCGAATAATCCTAACAATCGGTCTTTTGTCGGTTCTGCCACTGGGAGTTGTTCAATTGCGTATGCAATCAATTCTGATAAGTCACAATGGCGCGACTTTGCCAAAGCTATTGCTTTCTCAAGGATTTTTGCGTCGAGTTGTAATTCTATTTTTTCCACGTCGCCTCATCTGAAAGCATTTGTGTTAAAGCGATTCTAGCATTTTTGATCTGGTGCGATCGCGGCAGATGTGCCCAGTTGCAGCAGCATCTAACCCTAATGTTAAGAAATTGTTTCAGTGCTGCTTGTAATATTTTCCAGTGAAACTTAACGTTACCTTAATCCTCACTTGATCGTAAGTTGGTAAGTTCGTTACGTTTGCTTGATCAGACTGGAAAAAATAATATTTACTCCACTGTTGAGAATGGCACGCTTGTTTGGTAGCTGCAAAGAAATGTTTTTAATTAGGGGTTAATAATATGGAACTTATGAATAGCGATCGCTTGCTATCAAATCAAATTAAACGACGGAGTTTTTTGCTAGGCACTGGATTCTTAACAGGGTTAGCTGTAACTAGCCAATTGTATCCAGCATTGGCGAAATCAAGGTTTTCTAACTATCCCTTCAGTCTTGGTGTTGCCTCTGGTGATCCTTTGCCCGATGGTGTTGTTTTATGGACGCGACTAGCCCCTGATCCCCTCAATGGAGGCGGAATGCCACTCAGAAATGTTGTAGTCCAGTGGCAGGTTGCTCTAGACGAAAATATGAGAAAAGTGGTGCAACGCGGGAAAGTCCTGGCGACTCCAGAACTGGGACACTCGGTACACGTTGATGTCCGTGGACTAGAACCTGAACGTTGGTATTGGTATCAATTTAAAGTAGGTAATGAAGTTAGTCCCATTGGGCGAACTCGTACAGCTGGGGCATTCTTTAGTTACACCAAACAACTGAACTTCGCCTTTGTCTCCTGCCAAGACTGGCAAAATGGTTACTACACAGCCTATCGCCATTTAGCTGATGAAGACCTGGATCTAGTTGTTCATCTTGGTGACTACATTTACGAATATGGGCCACAATCCGGTGGGCCACGCCAGCACAATAGTCCAGAAATCCTTAGCCTTGCTGACTACCGCAACCGCTACGCCTTGTATAAGGGCGACCAAAATCTCCAAGCTGCTCATGCTAACTTTCCCTGGATAGTCACTTGGGATGATCATGAAGTTGACAATAACTACGCCAACTTAATTCCCGAAGACAGCCAAACCCAAGAGGCTTTTAAGAAGCGGCGAGCCAATGCGTACCAAGCTTACTACGAACACATGCCGCTACGTAAGTCTTCGCTGCCTAAAGGCGCAGATATGCTGCTTTATCGGCGGTTAACTTTCGGTAATTTAGCTGAGTTCAATGTACTAGACACCAGGCAATACCGCACTAACCAGCCTTGTGATGATGGACTTAAGCCTCGTTGTGCTGAAGCTTTGAACCCCAATGCTACCATGACTGGCTCAGAACAAGAGCAGTGGCTAGAAAAAGGGTTAGACAAATCGCGATCGCGCTGGAATGTGATTGCTCAACAGACCATGCTAGCCGAGTACAATTTTAACAGTAACCCAGGGCCAGGTGTCTTCAATGTGGATCAGTGGGACGGCTACGTAGCTGCACGTAATCGGCTCCTGAATTTCCTAAATCAGCGCCAACCCTCTAATCCAGTGGTGATTACCGGAGACATCCACTCTAGTTGGGTACACGATCTGAAGCTTGACTTTACTAACCCAAACTCAGCCACAGTAGGCACTGAGTTCGTAGGAACCTCAATTACCTCTGATTTTCCTATCCAATTCATCGCTCCAGTTCAAGCTGCCCTACCTAAAAATCCCCATACTAAATTCTTTGATGGTGCCTTCCGGGGCTACGTTCGTTGCAACCTAACCCCACAACGCTGGCAAAGTGACTATCGTGTTGTATCAAGCATAATTGACCTGAATGCCTCTGTCCGCACCTTAGCTTCTTTTGTAGTCGAAAACGGGCAACCAGGCGCACAACGGACGTGACCATATCTCAAGAAGAAAAAACCAAACCTCTGAGATCCTGTCTGGGGCAATACGGTTCGGTTAAGGTGCACAGCCCTTAAAGATCCCCCTTAATCCCCCCTTAAAAAGCTACGGTGTACACACAAGTTCTAAAAACCTAGCTTGATAAGGCTTTCCTCGCTCTTGGGCTGCCGCCTGGGAACGCATTCGTTGAGTCTCTGGCTCAATGCCTGACTGGAGGCAGAGCCTAGGGTGTTGACTCTGTACCCTTTAGCCCACAAGACTTCATGCAGAAATTGTGTTTTTTATTTTGGCATAAAGATGGCTGTAGCGGGCGCTTTCACACAAGCAAAAACCAGCACAAATAGTTTTTCGATAATTCCCCAAAAAATAGCCAAAGTCAACAGCCTAGGCAGAGCCTCTAATCAGTCATTCCCATGCAGAGCATAGGAACGAGAGAATAATGAGAAATCAAGCTTTTTCCGACTTCTTAAAAAAGTCGGAAATCGTGTTTTTCATGAATTGTTAAGTAGGGCTATAGCTTTTGCAACAACTCCTGAGTTAACTGAAAGAATGCTTTTGAGCCAGCTGATTGGGGAGCATTTAAAACAGCTGGCATAAAACTATCAACAGCCTTAGCAACATTGACATCAACTGGTATTTGTACCTTACAAATTTTTTCTACACCAAAATCTTCAACAACGCGGTGCATCACTTGTTTATAGTATCTGCCACCAGTGAGAAGGTTAGCGCTGGACATGCTAAATACAATTCCCAGCATTTGTATATCTATTTTGGTTTCATGTCCGTGACTGTCTTTTAATTGGGCAATGCGTCTTTCTAGCAGTTGAATACCCACTACAGATAAGGGTTCTGGTTTAGCAGGAAGTATGTAGAAATCGCTTGCGGCTAAAGCACTACGAGTCAATAGATTATAGCCAGGTGCACAATCGAGAAGGATAAAATCATATTCTTGACGTACTGGTTTTAAGATATTATTGATCAGGACTCTTTCAAAGCGATTCCAAATCATTTCAAAGTCTTGTTCACCCAAAGCAGTTGCTTGTTGATGGAGCATTTCTGACACAACAAACTCATCATACAAATCGATATCTCCCGGTAACAAATCTAGTCCAGGAACATTACAAACTTGGGATTGAACGATATCTTTAATTGTCAGTTTTGCTTCGGGATTTGGATTGATAACTTCGTCTATTAGATACCTAAATGTCTTACTTTGTTTGCGACGTTTAGCAAAATCTAAAGGCGACATCAAACTCAGTGTGGCGCTAATTTGGGTGTCTAAGTCGAGGACAAGTACCCGCTTGCCATGATTTTTAGCTAAACAGGTAGCTAAGTTGACGGTGAGGGTGGTTTTACCAACGCCACCTTTCATATTTGCAGTTGCAATTACATATCCCATTGATTAAGTCCTCTGTTGACGCATTCCCATCTAGGTAGCGTACACCCCTCGTGATCGATTAAATCTTCCATTAAATTTAATATTTTCGGAAACTTGAAAGAGTGATTTTAGTTGATTCTGGAGAATAATCAATAAACTATGTCTGATTAGCGATCGCTCATAGTAATTTGGCAAACTCTTCCCTAAGTATGACTATTCCTGTGCCCCAGCTTGCAAGAGACTCCGCACCACATCCTTATAACCATTAAATTCTGCAATCATTAAAGCAGTATAACCGCCCCGGTTTTTCAAATTTACATCTGCCCCAGCTTGCAGTAATACCTGGACAATCTCGCCATAACCTGCTGAGGCAGCCCACATCAATGCTGTTGCCTTCGCTGAGTCTTGAAAATTCACGTCTGCCCCTTTTTCCAGCAGCAAATGGATGATTTTTGTGTGGTTGCGTTCCGTTGCTTTGATCAAAGCAGTTTTGCCATCATCGCCTGGAGTGTTAGCATCAGCACCAGAATCTAACAACAATTTCACTGTTGGGATGTGTCCCTGTGATACAGCCAACGTCAAAGGTACTTCACCGAGGTTTTTCGCATTAATATCTCCCCCAGAACGTAGCAGTGCTTCGACAATTTGGGAGTGTCCCTGCAATGCTGCTACAAGTAGTGGTGTATCACCCAGGTGGTTCCTGATTTGGACATCCGCACCCCGCTTAAGTAAAACTTGCACGACATCAATGTAGCCTTCTACAACGGCGATATGCAGGGCAGTTTCACCATCTTGGTCTTGGAGATTAATCTCGGCACCTCGATCTAGTAAAGCAGCTGCGATCGCACTGTGGGAAGCAGCAGCAACTGCCAAAAGCGCAGTTCCACCATCGGCGTTTTTCGCCTTCACATCAGCTCCTGCTGCTAGCAGTATTTTCACAACCTCCAAATATCCCAAGTCTGCTGCTAACATTAAAAGTGTCTCACCTGCCTCATCTGGGATATTTACATCGACACCAGCTTGGATAATTGCTTCGATAATTTCTATGTGTCCCTGCTTGACTGCCAATTTCAAAGCAGTATCATCATCTTTATCGGCGATATTCACCTGGGCACTAGCAGCCAATAAGACTTGTACCACATCTACATGACCTTTGAGTACTGCTGCCATCAAAGCTGTGCTGCCATCTTCATTAGTGGCATTTACATCAGCACCTCTGGACAATAAAAGCTGCACAATATCAAGCTGTTTAGTAGTAGCTGCCAACATCAAGGCCGTCAAACCATAAAGTTTTCTGGGCAAGTTGATATTTGCCCCAGCATCGAGGAGCGATCGTACAATTTCGGTGTAGCCTAAATTAGCCGCAAACATTAACGCCGTCGTGCCAAGGCGATCGCACACGTCCACCTTTGCACCAGCAGCTAGAAGCGTACACAGCCGCTTGATATCACCACTTTTAGCAGCCTTCAGCAGCAAAGTATCGTTGTTTTCAGTCATAGATCAGATCCCGCCCAAGGGAGTTTTATTCGTCTACACTCAAAATTTAGTCTGAGATTATTTATCCACTTTGGCAAGAGGTCGAAGCAAAATACAGGGGAGCCGGGGAAGCAAAATCTTCTTTATCGAAACAGAATTCTGACTCCTGACTCCTGACTTCTGAATTCTGACTCCTGACTCCTGACTTCTGACTCAGCCTCTTTTAATTTGTGCAACTTTAAGCACAGAAAATAGAGTTATGCTAATTTTTGTGAAGACTTAATAATTGGGCGAGAACACGATGAGTCTGGAACTTACTCCATCAATTAAATATTGGCTGAATTTCTTTCATCCAGTGACCATGTGGGCGCTATTAGTGCTGTCAATTTATGCTGCCTACTTAGGGCTGCAAGTACAGCGTACCAGAAATGCTCAGGGGGAAGAAAAGAAAGAACTGATTAAAGGTAGATATAACGTCAGACACTACCAAATTGGGTCTATACTTTTAGCTTTCCTAGTGACAGGTGCGATCGGCGGTATGGCTGTCACTTACATCAATAATGGTAAGTTATTTGTCGGGCCTCACCTGCTGGCAGGACTGGGTATGGTGAGTTTAATTGCATTTTCTGCTGCTTTGTCCCCTTATATGCAGAAAGGGGCAAATTGGGCGCGTGCAACTCACATTTTGCTAAATTTCACGCTTTTGGGACTTTTTGCTTGGCAGGCTGTTAGTGGGGTGCAAATTGTTCAAAAAATTCTGACTAAAGCATAAGCATTAATCAAGAATCAAAAGGAGCCAGTCGTGTGGGCGCTGGCTCTTCTTGAATCACAGCTTTTGATTAGAATTAGCAAGAAAGGGAATTTCCAAATATTTCTGAAAATCTTCCTGAACCTTGCGAGTTAAGCGTTGGGCAATTTGACGGACAATTTGGTTAAGTAAGCGATCGCCTGTAGATTGAATTATAGACTTGGGTAATCGCTTGATAAACCTGGGAAAGTGCAAATAAACCACTAAATCCAATTCCCATTCAACTCTCGTAACCTCTCCAATACCAGTGGAAGCACCATTTTCTATTAACCTTAATGATGCCCGATAGTCTACGTCATAACCAGGCGGTTGGTAGTCAGGAATAGGGATTGTACGGATGCAGTAAGTACTCTCCTCTGGGGGCAACAATTCCAAACCAATTTTCGGTTCTACTTCATAACCAAAAGCACCAAAACGACCAATTACTAAAGCATAGCCATTTTCCCCCAATGGTTGCACTTTCATCGGTTCGGCGCAACGAGAAAACCATGAAGCGTGAGCATTGAAATACTCAGCAACCTTCTCCACTGAGGCAGGCATTTCCATACAATCTTGATAGCGACCGGAAAATTTTGTAAGCGTCGCTAAATTTACTTCTGTTAATGCGTCTTTGGCTTCTTCTTCGCTGGACGCTACAGGTAAAACTGTTTCTTTTATTTCCCAGGATTTATATTCGCCGTTTGTTGAGAGCATAAATGCATTACTGTATACTTTTGGCGTTCGTCTATATTAATAATTCCCCAGATGCTTGGGTCATTTCGTACTAGTATCCCATTTTCATCGAAACCTCATTAATCTGCCATCAGCTCCATAGAATCACTAAAATAAAGAACTGAATAAACACACAATAGTTTACCAGGATAACATTTCTTATGAAAGCATTTGTAGCAGGGGCAACGGGTGAAACAGGTCGCCGGATTGTGCAAGAGTTGATAGCGCGGAATATTCCCGTTCGGGCCTTGGTGCGGGATATAGAGAAAGCTAGGAGTATTTTGTCTCCTGAAGCCGAACTTGTGGTAGGGGACGTGTTACAACCAGAAAGTTTGACCGCTACGTTGGGAGATAGCACAGTTTTGTTGGTTGCTACCGGGGCTAAACCTAGCTTTGACCCCACCGGCCCCTATAAGGTGGATTTTGAAGGCACTAAAAATTTAGTAGATGCTGCCAAGACAAAGGGAATTGAGCATTTTGTCTTCGTTTCTTCTTTGTGTACTTCCCAATTATTCCATCCGCTAAACTTGTTTTGGCTGATTTTGGTGTGGAAAAAACAAGCTGAAGAGTACATCCAGAAAAGTGGTATTACCTACACGATTGTCCGACCGGGTGGGTTGAAGAATGAAGATAATCCCGACGCCATCGTCATGCAGAGCGCTGATACACTGTTTGAAGGTAGTATCCCCAGACAAAAAGTTGCCCAAGTTAGCGTCGAAGCACTGTTTGAGCCAGCCTCACGCAATAAAATTGTCGAGATTGTAGCCAAACCTGAAGCAGCCTCGAAAACCTTTGAGGAGCTATTTGCCAACGTCGCATAATCAATAGACCTCTTGCAAAAGTCCTTCTTTTCGCTTTCTTCTTTGCGCCTTTGCGCGGCAGTCACTCATGGGGGAAACCCCCATCGCTTTTAGCGTCTCCCCTTGGGAGAAGACCGCGCTGCCTTGCCTTTGCGTGAGACAAAAAATTATTTATGCAAGAGGTCTAATAAGTAGAGACGCGATGAATCGCGTCTTCTACAGAAGTCAGAAGTAACTAGTGAACTTTGTCAAAATGAGTTCGTCAATCTTTGTTGTTAGCTAAGAGAGCGAATTTGAAGGAGTCGGACTCTGAAAGGCTTTAAATTCAAAGGTGTTGAAAAACTTATTGGCCCAATAGCCGCGCTTCTCGGCTTTGTGTATTTGTTGCAATGGTATATTGGAGACTTGCGATCGCCTTCCGATCCGATATTTGAAAATAAACAGCCGCCTTTGGTCATGAAAGAGGGCGACCCTTATATCCGCGCTTTGATGCGAACCATCTCAGCGAGTGAAGCAAGTGGCAATCGTCCTTATTCACTATTGTATGGTGGACAGCAAGTCAACGACCTTAGCCGACATCCTGAGATATGCGTCACAATTCTCACAGGCCCCAATACAGGTAATTGTTCTACGGCTGCTGGCAGATATCAAATTATTAACATTACTTGGTATCGTTTAGCTCCGCGTTATCACCCAAACCCGATACAGATGATGTTTTGGACTAATTATAGTTTTGAAGCAGAGTATCAAGATGTGGTAGTTTATCGTTGGTTGAATGATTCTAAAGTTTGGGGAACTGATATTTCTCAACTGTTGCGTCAGAAAAAGTTAAATGATGTTTTGCGGCGACTCTCTCCCACTTGGACAAGTTTGGGATATGGCATAGAAACTAATTCTGTTAGTAGCTCCTTGCCTAAGGTTTATCAGAAAATGTTGCAAGAAGAATTAACCGCAGTTAAGCAACCAGCAGCCCCAAATTTGACACCATCCCCAACTTCTTCTAGTAAGCCAGTAAAGAAGCCGTGAGACTATCCTAGTTTTCCAATTGCTGCCTAAAGAAATATTTGATATTTTCCACAAATGCCAAGGTATTTTCAAAGTGAATATTATGTCCAGCATTACTAATTGTTTTTAGCTGTGTAAATTTACATATTTTAGACATATCTGTATTGATAGTTATAAATTTTTCATCATATTCACCAACTAAGAGAAGTATGGAAATTTTATTATCTTTAAGTTTTTTCCATAAAGAAGGTTGACATCCAGTACCCATAAAACGCAATGATTTATCTAATTCAACGGGATTATTGTGCAATCGACTTTCTACCATGCGATCGTATTCTAAATGATTTTTTATATAACCAAAAATCGGCTGATTATACCAATTTAATAGAAAAGCAGCAAAATCACTTTTTTCAATGCTTCTTGTTAATTTAGTACCTATTTGCGTGTCAAATTTAATTCGTTCTAATTGTTCTGCTTCTGTTTGCAAACCAGGGGAAGCTGACTCTAACACAACTTTAAAAAAACGTTCTGGAAAATGTAGGGTGAGGTATAAAGCTAATCTCCCACCCATTGAATAACCAACTAAGAAGCATCTGGTAATTTTTAATTCATCCAGTAAGTCGATTAAAGCATGGGCAGTATTTGCCATCGTATAATACTCATCTCCACCTAATAATTGAGTTTTGCCGTGTCCGGGAAGGTCAATTGTCAAATAAGAAAAATCGTCAGAGAGTAATTTTATCGCTTTATCAAATTCTTCAATGTTACCCATGAATCCGTGCAGAAAAAGAATCAGAGGTTTATCTAGTTTGCCAATTAAAGAATAGTTAAATTTGTAATTTTTTATAAGCATATTTTAATGAAAGGACTAATAGAAATAAAATTATATATGGCAGTCATAAATAATTAACGAGATAATGCGAAAAATAAAGTTGTTTATTGCTTCTAGCCTTGACGGATATATTGCTAGACAATCAGGAGAGGTAGATTGGCTATTCACTGACCAAGATTATGGTTACACGGAGTTTTTTGACCAAGTTGACACGGTAATCATGGGTAACAAGACCTATCAGCAATTATTGAGTTTTGGGGAATATCCATATCAAGGTAAGCAAGCTTTCGTGTTCTCTAAAACTGCTCAAAATATAATAGACAATAATGTAAAATTTGTAAGTAGTGATTGGAAAAGCTTGATCAACACATTACGTCAATCAAGCGGTCGTGATATCTGGTTGGTTGGAGGAGCGCAGACGATTCATTACTTTTTGATCAACGGTTTTATCGATGAGTTGATCCTCTCTATCCATCCTATTATTCTAGGAAATGGCATACCACTGATTGTCAACGATTTGAATTTGGAAACAGCACTACAGTTAAAGGATGTGAAAACTTATGAATCTGGATTATTACAAGTATTTTATGATTTAAAATTGCCCTTAGCAAAAACCTAAACGTCTGCTTTCACAATCTGGGCTAAGGCAAAAATCTATCTAAAGCAGCCTTTAACTGTTTAATTTCAACATCAATATTACCCTCTTGGGCGGCTCTACCAATACACTCAGTTAAATGTTCATCCAAAACAATTCGCGCTACCTTATCCAATGCGCCTCGTACTGCGGCAATTTGCAACAAAACATCAGGACAAGGACTATTTTGCTGCACCATTGTTTTAATACCACGAATATGTCCTTCTATCCGCGACAACCGATTGGCAATTCGTCGTAAAGACTCTTCGCTATGGATGTGAGGATGAGCCAATTCTCCAGTCCCATCAGCATGATCTGGATGCTCGTTGTCTACATCCTGACTGTGGGAATGTTCTGCTTGCTGGGATATTGTCAACGATTCCTTCGCTAATCTGTTTAATCCATTCATGGGTTATCAAAGGACTTGTATTACTACGATCCTAGCCTAGAGGGTAATAGTTAAAATAATTCGTGATGACGCTCCTGCGTCGCTAACGTAATTCGTAATTAAGTTTTGTAACGGGGATTTAGACCCCCCGAATTAGTTAATCTGTAATGAGTTGCGTCTTTGAGTAAGTCTTGTCTAGTTATGTAGTTTGTTCTGGTTCAGTCGTTAAATTTTGCCCAATTTTTGGCTCAGTACCAGCAAGTAGTCGTTCAATATTATTGCGATGGCGCAAAATCACATACAAGCCACCGGCAATCCCAAACAGAATATATGGTAACGGTTGATGCAAAAGTACCATCAAAATTGGAACAGCGATCGCACCTACAATTGAACTCAAAGAGACAATGCGCGATATTGCCACGACGACGGCAAACACACCTGTTGTTGCTAAACCTACCTGCCAACTCATTGCCAATAAAATCCCCAAGCTGATAGCCACAGATTTACCACCAGTAAAGCCCAAAAAAATCGATTTACTATGTCCCAGGATGGCAGCTAACCCAGCTAAAATAATTAACCACGGCTGCCACAATTTTACATCTACCGTTGGGGGGATATAATTTTGAATTGGCTCAAAACTGAATAAATAGTAAACTAGAGCGATCGCTAATACGCCTTTTAAAGAATCAAGCACTAAAACAAATGCTCCTGGCCCTTTTCCCAAAGTCCTTAGCACATTAGTTGCGCCAGTGGAGCCTGAACCAACTTCCCGAATATCAATACCTTTTAACTGCTTCACAGCGATGTACCCAGTGGGAAAAGAACCCAGCAGGTAAGCTATGACCACAATTACCCCGCACAAAGTTAACCAAATAGCCATAATAAACAATTCAAAATTCAAAATTTAAAAAAGTCAAGAGTAATACCTCTTGACTAATGACCAATGACCAATGACTAATTAAAAATCATCATCATAGTTTCTCACTGTTTTGGGGTCGGGAGCAAAGGCTAACCACAGAGGAAATTGCAGCAGTGATAAACTGATTTGATCCTCTGAATCGTCAATGATAATCAAAGGCAGTTGATTCGCTTTCGTCAATCGATCTGCTTTCTGAGCGACAGCATCAGATGCCTCAAATAATACCACGCCCCGGTCTGGCCCGAAATCTGGACGACCGATTCCCAAACAGTCTTGTAAACCGCGCCGCCATTCACCTAATCGCTCCGGTGTATTAGCTAGGACTAAAGTACGGACGCGATCGCCATAGAGTTTGTGTAATATCGAAATTGCGGCTGACGCAATCAGGACATTCTGTAAGCGGCTACCCATTGTCCGCAAACCACCCCGTCCCCCTTGGTTAAAAAACCAGTTGGATACACGTTCTGCGTGGACTGGTTCAAAGGTGCGGCGCAGTTGCCACGCCGAACCGTAGTAATCTGGTTTGTTGCGGTATTGGTCAATTAGGCGGCGAATTTGCTTTGTAGTATCTTGAAACTGCTGTTGAGCAAATTGCGGCATTCCAGGCTGGGGTTCTGCTGGTTTAGCCTCTTTTACAGATGGTTTTTCTCGTTCCACCGCAGTTGGCGTCAGTTGCAACTGCTCGGCGGCAGAGGCCAAATCCTGTAAGCTACCCGTGAGATAGTCTTTAAAACCCTGCACCCGAATTGCCAAGTCTTGGGATGCACCAGCAAAAGTGGTTCGCATCTCGTTGCGGATACGTTCTTGGCGGCGTTCTAGCTGTTCTATAGAAATTTGTAGAGCTTGTTTACGCTGTTCTAGCTGCACGAGCGACTCTTGCACGAGTCGTCCTAGCGAAGTTTGAGTTTCACTTAGTTGTGTTTGAAGGTTTTTATAAGAAGCTTCCAGCTTGGCTATTTCTTCCTTGAGGGCTGCTTCAGCATTCTGCAACTCTACCACTCGCTGCTCTGCTTTGGCGTATAGTAAATTATCTTGTGATTCTGCTCCCAACCCGGCAGTTTCAGTTTCTAACTGCGCCACAAACTCGCCATTTGAATTTTCTGTTGGCTCTACTGTAGAATCTACCTCTTCTGCATTTGAGATGAGTAGATCAAAAGTTGCATAGTCTTCTGATGAGCCAATGACTCCTGTTTCTACCACTGACTCAACAGATGGATTTACTGGATGTTCATCTGCATTGCTCTCTTGTTGTTTTTCTGCCAACCACTCATCAATTGGTTCTGGGGTTTGAGATGCCTCTGGGTTCATAAACAGTAGTGTAATTCCTATGACGCGAATAAATAGCTTTCAGAAATAATTACAATTGACACGCTTTCCAAGTTTTAAGTCATGAGTGCTGAGTTATAAATCTAGATCAAAACGACTCAGCACTGATGCCACTCAGCACTAAATACGCGGACAACGTTGTTCCAAACAACTTTTCAAGGTGGTGGGGTCAAATAAAATCGGCAAAAAGTGAATGCTTTTAATTTCTTTAAAGTAAAACAAAATAGGGACTCCATTCCAGAAGATCCGCCAGTTTTGCCATTCTTGGTAGGGAAAGCGCCGAATCAATTTTCCGTCTCTGTAAATATCTAAGTCGGTGACAGTAAATTGCAAACGCAGCGTTAATGCTTGAAACATGAGAAACAAACCAAACAGTGTGAAAGCAAAGCCTACTAACGGTTGTACCAATAGTAGTGGAATAGCAGCAATCACCAACACTATAGGTATATTGTAACTAGGCTTGAGTTCCACAGTTGAAGTGGAGGTAGGAGCAAATGAAGGTGTCACAGTCTTAAATCCTGCTTTGTTAGTAGATATCTTTCCTATTTTAGGAGTGAGGAGTGAGGAATGAAGAATTAGGAGTTTTAACTCCTAACTCCTAACTTTTAGAGTCTTTAGAAGAATGCGTCACCAGCCCCCTGAAACATTAACCAAGAAAGAAAGAAGTTGCTAACAAATATAATCAGCAAGGCAGTCACAACAGCAGTTGTGGTTGATTGTCCTACACCTTTGGCTCCTCCTGTTGTCGTTAACCCCCAACTACAACCAATTACGGCGATTAAAATGCCAAAGCAACACGCCTTAATCATGGCGCTAAAAATATCCCACATACCAAGAAAGTTACGGGCTGAGTCTATAAATACCGTATCAGACATGTTGTAGATATTTGTCGCAATTATCAATCCCCCGAACATCCCTGTTATCAAGGAGAGGAGGGTTAAAATTGGTAACATTAAACAACAAGCAAGGACGCGGGGGATAACTAAGTAATCAATTGGATCTGTTCTTAACATCAACATGGCATCAATTTGTTCTGTTACCCGCATGGTACCGATTTCGGCTGCAAAGGCAGAACCGACTCGTCCGGCCAAAACCACTGCTGTCAACACGGGAGCGAGTTCTCGTGTCAATGCTATGGAAAGCACTCCGCCGATAATGTTTCCGGCACCAAAGTTGATAAATTCTCGCGCTACCTGAATGGTAAACACCGCGCCGACGAAAATAGCCGTCAATAGGGCAATAAATAAGGAATCTGGCCCAACTGCTGCCATTTGTTCTAAGGTGTTACGCCGATGGATTTTGCCTCTCAATAGGTGAACTAGGACTTGCCCACCCAGAAAAATTGCTGCCAGCAACCGCTGACTCCATTCTCCTAAACTGGATTTGGATGTAGTCTGGTTCAATGTTCTGTAGGTAACTCGGTAACTGTTTTAAGAATAGCGGAAGTCATGGGAATGGGGAATAGGGAGTAGGGAGTAGGGAGTAGGGAGTGGGGAGTGGGGAATTGGGAATTAAGAGAATGAAAAATTACCTTTTTTCCCATGCTTCTTCTTCCCCACTCCCTACTCTCCTAAAAAGCTAAACATTAACTTAGGTTAAAGAGCCTCTCAGAAAATAAAGCTGTTATTGAACGTGCTGCTAAACAATAAATAGGCGCTAACCTTGGCTATAACCTTGATTTTACAAGGGTTTTGTAGATTTAAGTAATTTTTTATATCCCCATTACGTGCTGTAACTGGTAGCCGTTCTTTTTAATGAAGATTTAAGATTTTTGACAGATTGGCTGCTCCGAAGCGATCGCACATATTGTAGAAGTTGACAAACCGCTATCTAGCTCTTGTCATCTCTAGTCACGGAGTTTGTTTTAAATGACTATTTTGACTAACTTTCTCCGCTCCCTGCTACTCACAATCATTTTTAGTTTTGCTGCTCCCATATTCCTAGTTGGTGGCGGATTGATCTTTCTATCCCTCATCGGTCACTTTCCTGGCTTACAAAAGTTAACTGAGGCGATCGCTATTCAGATTATCGATTTTCTTGCCACCTTTGGTAGTGGCACTCCCCTGCGCGGATTATTTGTAATTAGCTTGACCTGTAGTTTCGTCGGGGCACTATTTGACAGGTACGCTTATTATCGGTATCAAATTTTACGAATAGATTCATCAGTTGCTCATAAGCTGTAGAACAGAAGAAAAAATGATATTTTCAAAAGTGAAAGTACTACTGGTCTTGACCTAGATAAGAAATTAGTGTTGCTGAATGGATTTTTATTAATTAAATTGAACGCCGAAATTAGTGATTAGATACTTATTATTTATTAGTTATTAATTACTAACAGCATGTATCAGTACACGGTCGTAGTAAACTGATTCTCAAGAGGTCAGAAAAGCACAAGACCAAGAGTTTATGAATTTTGAATACCGCAGAATAGCTAAAATAGCCTGTGCTAAATCATCACGTTAGACGCTAAACTAGAGTTTGGCATTTCGTGTTAGCCGCAATCTTCAAGGACTTGATTAGCATTCATTGAGAATATCAAATAAAACTCATTGTAAAATATAAAAATTTCCTTAAAATTTTGATGAGTATAATGCCTGCTCACGTTTCTTAATAGAGGAAAGCGGATCATCTGACCGTTGGGCATCTTATATTGAATTTATTACGAGGTATGTTGACAGCTCATGATTTGGCCGTTTAAGCCCAAGTTTAGAAAACAAATTGCGCGGATTGAAATTACTGGTGCGATCGCCGGTGCTACTCGCAAACGCGTCCTAGAAGCCCTAAAAACTGTAGAAGAAAAAAAGTTTCCGGCATTATTGCTACGTATCGATAGTCCTGGCGGTACAGTCGGAGATTCCCAAGAAATCTACAGCGCCCTCAAGCGTTTGCGCGAAAAAATTAAAATCGTCGCTAGCTTTGGCAATATTTCGGCTTCTGGAGGAGTCTACATCGGCATGGGAGCCGAACACATCGTCGCCAACCCAGGTACAATTACGGGTAGTATTGGTGTGATTCTGCGTGGGAATAACTTGGAACGCTTGCTAGAAAAAATCGGTGTTTCCTTCCAGGTAATTAAGTCTGGGCCTTACAAAGACATTTTGGCTTTCGACCGGCAACTGACTCAACCAGAAGCAAGCATCCTGCAAGAGTTGATTGACACAAGTTATCAGCAATTTGTTCAAACGGTAGCTGATGGCCGTTCTTTAGCAGTAGAAACTGTGAAAACTTTCGCCGATGGTCGGATTTTTACAGGACAGCAAGCCCTAGAGTTGGGTGTTGTAGACCGCCTGGGCACAGAAGAAGATGCCCGTCGTTGGACAGCAGAACTAGTCGGTCTCGATCCGGAAAAAACACTTTGTTATACCCTAGAAGAACGTAAACCTTTGTTGAGTCGTCTTTTACCAGGAAGCCGTCAGTTTTCATCAGGAATTGGGGCTGGCATTGATTGGCTCGAATTTGAAATGTCTACCAGTGGTTTACCCTTGTGGTTATATCGACCCTAATATGAGTTAGGAGTTAAGAGTGAGAAGTTGAGAGTTTTAACTCCTAATTTCTAACTCCTAACTCCTACTCCTCACTTTTTTGTTTTAAGGAGGATTTTGGCGTGGACTGGCAAATGCGGGCTATTCGCGGAGCAACAACAGTTTCAGAAAATACCGTTGAGGTAATGCAAGAGGTAGTCACAGAACTACTGGATGAACTAGAAAACCGGAATCAATTTCAGACAAGGGACATTATTAGTGTTACTTTCTCAGTGACACGGGATCTAGATGCTATTTTTCCAGCGGCGATCGCTAGAGCGCGTCCTGGTTGGGATAATGTAGCTATGTTAGATGTGCAGCAAATGCACGTCGAAGGCAGTTTACAGCGCTGTATCCGGTTCTTAGTCCACGCCTATATGCCAGCCTCCGCCTCAATTTATCATATCTATTTACGCAACGCTGCTAGCTTGCGTCCTGACTGGAGTTTGCCCCAGCCATTACAAGCATCACAGCCAGCAGTTAAGTCAAAAGTGTAAATTATTTACGTCTAAGTAAGTCGGCGCGAAAAAAACAAACTATTTCCAGAGGGCTTTTATTTAAAAAGTGGCATAATTTTTGAAACTAGCAACACCTTAAGTCAGGTTATGTTTAAAAAATTAGCAGCAGGAATTGCTTTTGGAATACTACTCGCTGTAAATCCTATAGCTATAGGTGAGAATAACAATCCAAACTATCGTAGCAATCTTCTTGGTAAGTCCAGCAAAGAAGCAATTGATGTGTCTAAAATATCCATAGGTGATATTAAGCTAGGGATGAAAGAAAAAGATATTTTCAAAAAATTGGGTAAACCGAAAAGTCGAACTACAAAGTATGACGACGTTTGTTATACCTCCTATATTACTACTTGGAAATATGAGGGATTAGAAATTGAGGGACTTTCAACTTCTAATAATGCCAGTAAAAGTGAGGTGCATCAAATTAGTGCTTCTAGTTCACGTTATCCTACTGAGAACGGGGTAAAGATAGGCGATCGCATAAATACGGCTCAGAAAGCATACTCTACATTGTTATCAACAATTGATAGTGAAAAGAATTTAGTATATCCAAATGATGCTTATGGTGGTTTAATCTTTTCTACCAACAAGCAGAGGAGAATTAGAGAAATCAGATTAGTGGAAGCATCCTGTTGAGTGGTTGCTATTGGCGTAGTTTTGTGTCGAGTTTTGGACTAAAGTAAAGCATCCATTTCAAATTTTCATCACAAGATGTCGTATTTGCTTGTATGTTAAAGTGTCTGCCAGAAAGCTAACTTTGAATAGGGTAATTATGGAACAGCAAACTTTTGAAGGAACGTGGGAAGAGATTCTCCTGCGTGCTTCTGAACTGACTGGACGACGAGTAAAATTAATAATCCTGACTAATGAAACCTCAAGTGACGCATCTACTGATACCTTAGACAAGTCGTTGCGAGGAAGAGTCGGGCAAGTCAATTTTCAGCCATCAAATTTGTCTGAGCGTACAAAGGAAGCTTTTACAGACATTTTGTCAACTAAGTATGACCCTTCAAGGTTAAACCAGTGACCCTTTGCGATGCTTCTGCTCTGATTGCTTTAATTAACCAAACCGATGCCAATCACCAACGTTGTATTGATATCTTACCTCAGCTACTAGCCCCTTTACTAACCACTTGGTCTTGTTTTACAGAAGCCATGTATTTATTAGGTCGCTATGGTGGATGGTCTGCACAACAAGAGCTATGGGGCTATGTTACTGATCAAATTCTTTTGTTGCACCAGAATAATGTAGAAGAACAGGAAAGAATGCGATCGCTGATGGAGCAATATCGAGACATCCCAATGGATTTGGCAGATGCTTCTTTGGTAGCCACTGCTGAAACCTTAAATCAGAGACGAATTTTTACTCTTGATCGAGATTTCCACATCTATCGATTTCGTGGTAATCAATCTTTTGAAGTTGTACCTTGAGCGATAAATCGCAAGAAAAATAGCGATCGCAGTTTGCTACAAAAATAGACATTACAATAATATATGGATGGATATCTAAAAGTTAGAGTTTTTACGTTATTTCTACAGCCAAAACTGGCGATCGCCCTCTAACATACTGCTTGGATAAATCCCCCTTAATCGCAGTTTTGCCATCTTATGCGCTCCATATACTGGCATTGGTAAGCGAGGCATTTTTAATGCTCCATGATGCAGTAAGGTGAGTTTCAAAGTAGTTTCAACCACTTGTTCTATGGGAGGAGAAATTAAAGCTGGATGGTTTGCAGTGATAACTGTTAAGCGTAAAGGATCAGCAAGACCCATCTTTTCAGTTACTTGAGTTGTCACCAGAACTGCTTCAGTAGAAGAAATACGCAGCGCCAAACCTTTTTCTGGTGCAGCTATGATTTTATTAACCAAATTATATAGTCGAGGAATATTAGACTTTCGACACTCTACTAATATCAATTTACAGCCAATGGCTTCAGCCCATTCTAGGAGATTAGCAACTTCTTGTCCGCAAAAAAGCCCATCACGATAAATCAGTACTATTTTTCCTTCAAACTCCTTTTTTGGTAACAGTCCTTCTAGAAATTGTTTAGGAATTTCTTCACCTTGAATCAAAGTATCTTTTAGCAGATAGCGAATAAACTCTCCTTGCTTCCCATAAAGACGCATACTAGCACAAGCATTCATTGTTCCAGAAAGTTTTGTCTTAGACTGTCTGGAAATATCCAATCCAATGAAACAGTCGGCTATTTCTAGAGGTTCAGCCAGAACAAAAGGTAAATTACCCAGCTTGGCGAGAATTCCTGGAACCACCTGATTGAGAATATTTTTATAATAATCAGGATTCTTCAATGTATCTTCATAAATCATCTGGCTAGCTATCTGGCGATTAAGCAATAGATCATATATTTTGTGATAAAGACTACCACCCTCTTCCTCATCGGCGTTACGATCGCTCTGGGGCAAAAACGCCAAAACTATTTCAGGTTTAATTTCCATTAATTCATTGACTACTTCCTCAACTTTTGCTCTTGCCTGAGTATCACTTAAGTTTTTTAGCGATATTGATTTGGTAACAAATAGGCTTTCAAATTTATAGCTTTTTAACCGTTCTTTAAGTTTTTGTATAAAGTCATCCAACCCCACCTCACAAAGATTCAGAACAGTAATCCGAATTGGTCTGGATGGGTCAGAAAATTTCTTATAGCGGCGGTAAACACCACCTCTAGAAAGACCTGTGAGAATTTTACTTTGAGCGCTAATAAGTCCGTTGCCAAATAGCAAGGGTGTATCTTCAATTGGAACTTGTGGTTGCCAAAACAACTCTGGATAGTGACGGCTGTTGATGCTGATTCCTAACTCAAATCCATAATTATTTAAAGCGTTTTCAGCTTCTTCTTTGTAGGTAGCTAATAATTTTGTTCGTTCTTTGTAAAGAATTTTGGTTTGCTTGAGCAATTCTCCCCAGTTAACCCCAAACTTGCTAGCTGTTTCATATGTCAGATGCCAAGCAAGTTTCTAAGTTGTAGAATGAGGCAACAGATGGTTGTTGTGGATAGAGATAGCTAGCTGCTAACAAGTAGACATAAGCTTGTCGTCGGTCAAAGTCTGATTTACCTGTCTTGAAATCTAAAATATGAATAGTACCATCTGTCTGTTTAAAAGTGCAGTCAGTTGGTGCATATAGATTGAAAGAATAATTACCCTCTTCGATAATTATTGGTGAAGGAAATCCCTCATCGCCTTTGCTCAACTGAATAATTTGCTTGTCAACTAAAATAGGTTCTTTACAATAGTTGTTCAGAATCCCAATGATTCGCTCTTGAACTTCGTCTGGCTCTTGATTTAGTTTTAAAATAGCTGCAACTTTTTCTACACCTTCAGACTGTGACAAAAGTTGGGGGTTTTGATAAAATTCATAAACCCCGCCTTGTGCTAATTTACCAATTCGCTGATGTTTGTTGTCTTCCAACAGAGCTTTAACTTGAGGTTCTTTATGACGAACCTTGTTAAAGCCTCGCTTCATATCACAAAACCAGAATTCTTGACCCACTCGTGAATCTGATAAAGACCAAAGATTATAACTTGCAGATGGTAGCCAACCTTGCCCCATAAGTTTCAATTTCCTATGATAGAAGCTGGTGTTTGGCATACCTGCTCTAAATCTCGAATCATAGACAAAATCTCTCTGTTGTGAGTTAACAAGAGACTATACACCATCTTATGGTTAGTGGTCAAAGCTTTTAGGAAAAAAACTATATGGTATGTCTATAATTATTTATGTAATTGCATGACTTATATCACGACAGTGATCGTACATTACGTTTTGTTGCAAATAGAAGCCACAAATGATGAACTAAGTGGTAATTCTGTCCCATAATTCCCACAGTTGAGCCATCTCTACCTGGGTTTTATCACCATGAGGTTTAGCAAAAGCCCGAAATTCATCCCAGTCTGTGATTTTGTGGTTGTTTCCAGGCGGGTGGTTAGGCAACGGCAGAACATCTCCGGTTTCACCTTTGCGCTGCAACCATAGGTTGATCGTGTTGCGGCTGATGTTGAATAAATCGGGGATCTTGTTTCTCACGAATGATTCAGGATAATAGCTTTATTCATCATCTAATCAACTTATTTCTTCCAGGGCAGTTTAGTACCCATTTCAGTTAATGCTGAGAAAATGAGATAGAGAATAATTAGCCCAATACCCGCAAAAAAAGCTAGTAAATCGTTATCCATAAGTGCTGTTAACTAAAACTTCGTTAATAATAACGGAATCACCTTAAAAAGTTAATTTTTAGCGTTTCTCTGAGCCTGCAATCTTTGGTCTTCTGGGTGCAAACTGTACCAGCCATACCAGTGACGAACTGCTAGCCAGACAGCTGAAAGAAAACCCGCTAAACTGAGGGTGAGGCCGCTGAACGGTACTAATAATCCAAAGACGGGTAATATTGCTCCAGCGATAGTGCAAATGATCGCGGCAAGGGATGCACTGCGGCTAGCTCCTAATCCCCATGTCAATATTAGTAAGATAATGGAAATTAAAGTCCAAGCCAACTGAGCATTTATAACACGAGCTACATAGGTCAAAGTCAAAAGACAAGCAAAGAAAATACTACCAGCGATCGCTACATTTTTGAAACTCATTGGCAGTGACAAATATAACAATAATATCCACCACAAAAATATTGCTGGTGCTAGCAATAAAAGACGCGGAATTACGCCAGTATGACGAATAGGGTCGGTGTTGGTAAACACTCCAAATGGATTTTTTACTGAAACATTATCGTCAAATTTCCAAGTAAATTCAGTGCTGCGTCCATTAACTTTAATCTCATTAGGTACAACGCCACTAGCAAAATCAGCTGGAGCAAAGTTAGCAATTGCTGTAAGACGGAAGTTAGAAAGCAACTGTCCCCCTGCGCTATAAACCCAGCGCGGCCCTCCTTGAGCTTGATAGGTGACTCGAAAAGTTGTTTCTTTCCCTGGTTGTAGCCGGAAAGGAAAATTATAATCACCCGCGTTGGTTGGTTGTAACCTAGTCCCGTCACGTTCTACTTTGTAACTAGCAAGCAGCGTGTAGCCGTTGGGTGGCGGTGCTTCAAAGAAAAAATTATTAATATCCTTGATCTGGTTAATTACTTTATAATCGGCAGTATAATTTGCCTGATAAATTGAGCTGCGACCTGGAACATCTACACTTTGGTCAAGCTTGACTTGAATTTGCGAACCAGCCAGCATTAAATAGCGGTTGCTCTCTCGTGTATCATTGACCTTAACAATTTTGCCATCAACTTGAGTGGTATATGTGTATGGCTCTTGAATAGAGTAGCGCACTTGGGGGGCAAATTGTTCGAGCTTCTCACCTGCAACACTTTGAGCTACTTGAGCCACCCTTGCTTGTTCCCAGTGGTGATAACGATTGCTCAAAGTTGAACAGAGAAAAAATCCCGGTACTAACAGAATTAATACCAGAGTTAAATGCTGTAATCCCCGCAGCAGTTGGGAATAACGAACAGCCCATTCATCAATAAATATTAGTTGTTCGGGCTGGCTTCGACGTAGAGAAAAACTCATCAGAGCGATGGCAACTCCCAAAGCTACGACCAAAAATACTAATAATAGTGAAGCTGTAAGTGCCTGAGTGCCAAATTGAACAAGTTCAGTCGGATGTGTCAAATCGGGTAATCCAGGAATACCTTGTGTAAAAGATGACATTAGTGGTTGTTTGCAGAATTTGGAGAACCAGACCGTTAAAATCTCTCAAAAGTTTCTGGAAAAATGTTTTATATGATACGTGGACAGCTTAAAGAAATGCTGCGATCGCTTTGCTCTGACCCTGAATTGCTCGACTGCAATTTGGTATAAACTAGAACTTACGCACTGAAAACTTGAAAGCTTGATCCCCCCTAGCCCCCAGGGCTGTATCATTCGATAAAGAGAGAGGATTTCTCACTAGACCTCTTGCATAAATAATTTTTTGTCTCACCCAAGGGTGCAAAAAAGAAAGCGAAAATTAATCAGTTAACTACAAATGTACATTAACTAATTATTTGTCAATTTAACAAAATATTGTCACAATGTTCTAAATACCTAAAATACTGACATAGCAAGGATTATGCCAGTATTTTAGGTATTTAAAACAGTTATGCCGATCTAAGTCATTATTCACTAATTAGATGTCGAATACCAGATATTTCACAATTTAATTGTCACTTTCCAGAAACCTAGAAAAATCATGAGTTTTGATAAATTAACAAATTATTTGTCAATAGAGTAGTATAATACAACTATGTTTTGATAGAACACTGTATGCAAGATGCAGAATTTTCTAAAACCTCTACGACTTGGGCAAGCTCCGCAGATGCCAACAGCGATCTTGCTGAAGCAAACGTTATAGTTTCTAAACTTTCAGATGAAGCTTTGCTGAAAATGGAGGTGATTCAAAGTCTTTTAGAAAATAGCGATGCCTACGGCGGGCTGCGCCAACGCACTACATATACTCAAAAGCTCAAAGAAGCAGCAGAAAAGCTTGGTAAGTCAGTACGTACAGTGCGACGGCTAGTAGACAAATGGGAAAACGAAGGTTTAGCTGGACTGGTGCAAAATCAACGGGTGGATAAAGGGAAGCATCGAGTTGATGAGGACTGGCAAGAGTTTGTATTGAAAACTTATAAGGAGGGTAATAAGGGAAGTAAAAGAATGACTCGCCAGCAGGTATTTATTAGAGTAAAGGCGAGAGCAGACGAACTGGGAGTTAAGCCTCCTTCCCACATGACGGTTTACCGAATTTTGCAGCCGTTAATAGATAAAATTGAGCAAGCTAAAAGTATTCGCAGTCCGGGTTGGCGTGGTTCGCGCTTATCAGTTAAAACCCGTGATGGAAAAGATTTACAAATAGAACATAGTAATCAAGTTTGGCAATGCGACCACACCCTTGTTGATGTTTTATTAGTAGATCAGCATGGCAAAATTCTGAGTCGTCCTTGGTTAACAACAGTTATTGATAGTTATTCACGCTGCATTATGGGGATTAACTTGGGCTACGATGCACCAAGTTCTCAAGTTGTAGCTTTGGCGTTACGTCATGCAATTTTGCCCAAGCAATATGGTTCAGAATATGGGCTTAATGAAGAATGGGGTACTTCTGGTTTGCCGCAACACTTTTATACGGATGGGGGTAAAGATTTTCGTTCTAACCATTTACAGCAAATAGGAGTGCAGTTAGGGTTTGTTTGTCATTTGCGCGATCGCCCATCTGAAGGTGGTAGTGTTGAGCGCCCGTTTAAAACTCTAAATACAGAATTATTCTCAACTTTACAAGGATATACAGGTTCAAACGTTCAAGAGCGACCAGAGGAAGCGGAGAAAGAAGCTTGCTTAACGTTGCGGCAGTTAGAGCAAATGTTGGTGCGTTACATCGTTGATAACTATAACCAGCGACTTGATGCTCGAATGGGCGACCAAACAAGATTTCAACGCTGGGAATCTGGTTTAATTGCAGAGTATAAGTAATGGAAGTTGGAGAAATTAACCCTTGGTTGTTTCAAGTTGAACCATATCAAGGAGAAAGTTTAAGTCACTTTTTAGGACGCTTTCGACAGGTAAATGATTTAACCCCTACTGGCTTAGGTAAAGCAGCAGGGCTTGGAGGTGCGATCGCCACAAGTTAAGCTTGCTTTCAGAATGTCCCAACTGTGGGGCAAGATTTAAGGTTCCAGCACTGTGGATAGATGGTTGGTGTCAAAGGTGTTTTATGACATTTGCTGACATGACAAAGTATCAGAAGTATTATTAAATACTAATATTTTAATTTCTAGAATGTCCTAACTAGAGAGTGATTCTGTCTAACTGCACCACTTCCAGATTAAACATAATTGTAAAAGTTGCACTTGGCATAAGTCGGCGCAGTGCTTGTGAATGGGCTTCTGCATCGCTTCGACGACGAAAACGAGCAACAATTTGGTGTTGCATACTGGGGAAATGACGGACGATACACCAAGGATGAAGTTTGTCAATGTAGCTCACAAAAACCTCCTGACAATACTTGTGATTTAGCCAATTAATTCGGTGGTTAAAGCTTACTGGCTCACAAAATTTCCTAGACAAAAGCCACTCTACTTTAAGAGTGGCTGGTAAAAAAATGTCAGAATGATATTGAAATTTGTTGACTTTTAATCCCTATTTACTCTGGTTAGTTAAACAGAGTTTGTTTAAAATAGGACTTACGCAAACAATAGTCGAAACCCTTATTTTATGGTAGGGGCAATTCATGAATTGCCCCTACCGTGTTTAGCTTTGCGTAAGTCCTATAAAAGTACTTCAGGAATCTCCTCAAAGCCTTCTAGCAGCAAATCCATTAGGGCAAGATGGCGTAAATCGGAAGGCATGGGACGGCGGTAGTTGCGCCCTTTGGAGAACCAGCGCCGAACAGTTGAAAGTGAACGAGAGCAAATTCGAGCGATCGCCTCATGATTAACATCCCAATAATTTTAATGTTAATTTATTTTTATTTATGTGTTTTCATTGATTTAATATAGAAATACATAGATAATTTGATGATAGTCACATGGGGAAAGTTGTAGTCAGTATTTACATGGAAGAAGAAGACAAGGAAGCTCTGCAACAACTTGCGGATGCAGAGGAGCGTTCTTTGTCGCAAATGGCAGTGTTAATTCTGAAACGAGCCGTTAAACAAGCGCAGGCGGAAGGGATAATTTCGCCTACTCAGGAGAAGGGTAAATGAGGCGTAGATACTTGCCCTTAGATATCACCTGTAAACCAATTAGGTTTTGAGAAAAAATATCAGCAGATTACATCAATAGAAAATAATGGTTAAATAACAATTTTTACCAAATAAGTAGTTTTGGTATCTGAAAATAAGTTCAGGCTACATCATTAAACGGAAGTTGAGGAATTTGATTGTAAACTTCTGCATTTACTTCAAGAGCTTGACGTAAATCGTATTGTGTTTGTAAATTCAACCAAAACTGAGCGCTGTTCCCAAAATAGCGCGATAGACGCAAGGCTGTATCTGCTGTAATACTACGCTTTGCTTGTAAAATTTCGCTAATTCGTGTTTGAGTTACACTTATATCTTTGCTTAATCGATAAGGTGTGATGTTCAATGGTTCCAAGAATTCTAGTTGCAAGATTTCGCCAGGATGGATGTTTGGCAGACGGTTGTTATTCATAATGATTTTTATACTTAGTGGTAATCGACTATTTCAACTTCTGAAGCATTGTTTTCATTTGTCCAAACAAAGCAGATTCGCCATTGATCGTTAATACGAATACTGTACTGCCCAATTCTATCGCCAACTAGCTTTTCTAAGCGATTTCCAGGTGGAACACGCAAGTCATTAATTGATGTTGCTGCGTCAAGGACAAGCAGTTTTCGTAAAGCAGTCTTCTGGATATTGGGCGGGTATTGAGAAGATGTGAAGCCTTCAAAGATTAGCTTTGTCTCTTCAGATTTGAAACTGACAATCACAATACTATCGTTTCGCATTACTATCGTCAAACGTTAGTATACATTGTCAAGTGATGGATTTTTATTTTCCCCTTCAACCTGTAAACTTGTATTTGCTTGGGCAAAGGCTGTGCAAGTTCCTCTGAATTTTAGAGCAAGTCAATTTTTTTATAGAGTTTGACGTTTGTTCTTATCCCTCCCAGCCAGATTTTAATGACGTAGTTTGGCAAGAAATACCGAATTAGAAGCATTCTCAAGGAATCGCGTTTTATGAGCAAGCTTTGGTAATTCGTAAAGAATTAAAAGATCGCACTCAAGAAGCCACAACACTCAACAACATTGGATTATCTTACAGTAATTTAAGCCAGTACCCCAAAGCCTTGGAGTACTATCAGCAAGCTTTAGCCATTCGTCAACAAATCGGCGATCGCTCAGGCGAAAATTGGCGGAATTTACGGCAGTGTCGGACAGTACTCCAAAGCTTTGGTGTACTATCAGCAAGCTTTAGTTATTAGCAAACAAATCGGCGATCGCTCTGGCGAAAGCAATAGCCTCAACAGCATTGGCGGAATTTACGCCAGTCAAGGACAGTACCCCAAAGCTTTGGATTACTTTCAGCAAGCTTTAGTTATTAGCAAACAAATCGGCGATCGCGCAGGTGTTGGCACAACGCTCAACAACATTGGCGCAATTTACGACAGTCTGGGACAGTACCCCAAAGCCTTGGATTTCTATCAGCAAGCTTTAGCCATGCAAAAACAAATTGGCGATCGCTCTGGCGTTGGTACTATTCTCAGCAACATTGGCAGAACTTACGACAGTCTGGGACAGTACCCCAAAGCCTTGGACTTCTATCAGCAAGCTTTAGCCATGCAAAAACAAATTGGCGATCGCTCTGGC
>NZ_WBKM01000139.1 GCF_015714725.1 Nostoc sp. WHI | reverse complement strand
ACGTGCATTTCAAAAATCAAATACTAGTCCTATATAAGAGAGTTTATTAATAACCGTAATTATCACTAGAACTGGATTTTCTATTTTTTCTAAATATGAATTTTCCGCACATCTTTAGTTATTACAGTAATAATACAGTAGCAACTATTATATTTTTAGCATAATTTTGTACTGAATTATAATATTAGGCTTTTTTGTTTTGCCTCAATAAAAGAGGTTCTATTTATAGATTGAATTTAACCATAGAAGCTTATGTACAAGCATTTGCTTTTTATTTAGTGCTGTGTTCGTCAAGTCATCGCTTTAGAGTTAACAGTTACGAGTTGGCAAGTTTTATTGACCAACAATAATCATAATGTAACTGCTAGAAAAAACTTCTAAATCCAAACTAATATTGCTGAGGAATTGCAAATGCTAAATCAAAATATTGTTTTTATCAATACTACTCTTGTACCCAACACAGCACCAACACTGGACGACACGGGTAATCCTACACTAGCCGCCATTACCCAAGACGTAACCGCCGCCGACAACCCCGGCACTCTAGTTTCTGCCATCATTGCCACAGGTGCAGGTGGCGACCCCATAACTGATGTAGACACAGGTGCAGTGGAAGGCATCGCCGTTATTGGTGTAAATAATACTAATGGCAAATGGCAATACTCTACAGATGGCGGTAATAATTGGATTGATTTCGGTGTATCCGCCACTTCTGCGACATTGCTTAAAGATACAGAAAAAGTCCGTTTTGTCCCCAACGCTGGCTACAATGGCACGGCTGAAATAACCTTCCGCGCTTGGGATACCTCAGACGACAACGCTAGTGGCACTACTAACGTAGTTATCGGTGTTGGTGGTGGCACTACAGCTTACAGTACTGCTGAGGAAACTGCTAGGATTGCGATCGCACCTGTTGTCGGATTAAGACCCTATTCCATCGTTGTCGGTGACTTTGACAAAGATGGTAATACGGATCTGGTAACAGCGAATAAGTCCTCCAGCACCGTTTCAGTATTATTGGGAAATGGTGATAGCACTTTTAAGCCTGCCACTAACTTCAGCGTAGTCGGGTTCAATGGGTTAAGTCCCCACTCTGTTGCTGTAGCCGACTTCAATAAAGACGGCAAATCTGACTTAGTAACGGCAAACAATGTCTCAAATAACATTTCGGTGCTGTTTGGAAAGGGTAATGGCAGCTTTGACCCTGCTGTCAATTTTGCTTTGCAGTCAGCGTCAGCTCCCGCCCCCATATCCATCGCAGTGGGCGACTTCAATAGAGATGGAAAATCTGACATAGTAACGGCAAACAATGGCTCGCAAAATGTTTCAGTGCTGTTGGGAAATGGCACTGGCGGATTTGGAAGTGCTACTAACTTTAAAGTTCCCAGCCGTCCTACTTCCGTCACTGTGGGCGACTTCAACGGGGATGGAAAATCTGACTTAGCAGTAACGAGTTCTTTCTTCAACAGCGTCTCAATTTTGTTGGGAAATGGGAATGGTACTTTTAACTCAGCCACCGAATTTGTTGTGGGGACAAATCCTAATTCTGTCGTCGTAGACGACTTTAATAAAGACGGTAAATTGGATTTGGCGGTGGCGAATTCGGACTCTAACAATGTCTCGGTGCTGTTGGGCAATGGCGTTGGTAGCTTTGGCACGGCTACTAATTTTAATGTGGGGACAAAACCCGTATCCGTCACAGTGATTGACTTCGACAAAGACGGAAAATCTGACCTAGCAGTGGCGAATGCAGATTCCGACACGGTTTCAGTGCTGCTCGGAGATGGCACTGGTAACTTTGGAATTGCCACGAACTTTGATGTGGGGACAAAACCCTATTCTGTCACCGTAGGCGACTTCAACAACGATGGAAAATCTGACTTGGCGGTGGCAAACAGTGAATCTAAAAACGTTTCGGTGCTACTTAATAATCCCGATGATCCCGTTCCTCCCGTTCCCCCTCAGCCGATACTCATCAACGAAATTCTCTTCAGTACCTCAGCTAATAACGAGTACATCGAACTGCGTGGTACTCCCGATGCTATTTTAGCACCTGGAACTTATTTAGTTGGTGTTGAGGGTGATTCTGGCACGCCCAGTATTGGTGATATTCAGAATATCTTTGATTTGTCTGGTAAAAAGTTTGGCAGCAACGGGTTTCTGGTTCTGTTGCAAAAGGGTAATAGCAGCTATTTAACCAAGCCTGGTGCAACTGTACTAACTAATGATGGAAATGGAGCCGGATGGGGGAACGGAACTTCGGGTTCAAATTCCAGTTCAATCGGTCACAGTGGTGATACTGGTACAACAAACAACATAGAAAATGGGTCTGTTAGCTTTTTCCTAATTCAAAGTACTACTGCACCTAAGCTTACCAATGATATTGACTTGGATAACGATGGGACTGCTGATGGTGTCTATTCCAGTTGGACTGTGCTGGATTCAGTTTCCGTTTTAGATGGGGGAGCCACAGACACAGCCTATGGCTCGATTGTTTTTAGAAAAAGTTCTAGTGGTTTAGTTCCAACTACTGCTACAGTTGTTGACACCTCATTTATACCTGGATATGTGGGGCGTTCAAGTGACACCACAGGTTCAACAGCCTCGGATTGGGTAGCAAGTCTAATCACTGGCACAGCACCAAATTTGACATTAGGTACTGTTACTAACACATCACCGAAAAACTTTGCCGAGCAACCATTGAATCACATTGGCGATACTAACTTTACTCCTCCGGCTAATCTCAATTACGCCATTTCAACCACTACCCCAACTGTGACGGAAGGTAATAGTGGTAGCAAACCTGTCACTTTCACCGTGACTCGCAGTGGTAATACTGCCGTTGCAACTACCGTATATTATGCTTTGGATGGCACCGCAACTTCTGGGACTGATTACAACACCATTAAAGTTGCAGGTGTAACAGGTACTCCATCTGGGACTTTAAAATTCGCTGTTGGGGAAACAACAAAGACTATTTCACTCAATGTTGTGGGTGAGAAGGTGACTGAAGTTAACGAAATCATTAATCTTAACCTGAGTTACCCCAACCAAACAGGTGCGATCGCTCCAGCTACAGTTACCATAATTGATGATGATAACGCACCTACTATTTCCATCATAGATAAAAACGGCAATGAAAGCAGCGCCAATTTTGTTTTTAGCGTCAAACTCTCCAACGCTAGCAGCCAAGCAATCACAGTCAATTACGCTACTAGCAATGATACTGCGATCGCTGGCATCGATTACACCGCAGTCACCGGCAGCCTGACTTTCAACCCTGGAGTTATCACTCAAACAATCACTATACCCATTCTCAACGATTTTGTTGCTGAATCAAGCGATCGCTTTTTTGTCAATCTCAGCAATCCCACTAATGCCAGCATTGCTGATAACCAAGCTATTGGTACTATTACAGACAACGACATAGCGGGTTTCACGATCTCTCCGGCGACTGGACTAATAACTACCGAAGCTGGTGGCACGGCTAATTTCAATATCAAACTCACTAGCCAACCCACTGCCAATGTTACCTTAAATTTGAGTAGTTCCAAGGTCGGTGAAGGTACTGTTTCTGTTCCTAACGTTACATTTACCGCAGCTAACTGGAATACGCCTCAAATAATCACGGTTACAGGTGTTAATGATGGCATTGCAGATGACAATATTGCTTACCAAATCATTACTGGCTCAGTAGTTAGTAGTGATCCCAAATATAACAATTTCAACCCTGCCAGTATTGCCGATATTGATGTCGTCAATATTAAAAACGAGAATCTAGTGAATAGCATTATCACAGGTACAGCCAAGGCTGATAACTTGCAGAGAACTAGCTCAGACGAGCTTATTTTTGGCTTTGCTGGTAATGACATCATTGTTGGCGGGGGAGGAAATGATCAGATTTACGGCGGTTTAGGTGCCGATAATCTGACAGGAGGTTTAGGTAGTGATATCTTTGTGCTTGCCAAAGGTGAAGGTAGAGATATTATCAAAGACTTCAATATTAGTGAAGATTTGATTGCCTTATCAGTTGGTTTGACGTACTCAGGTTTATCTATTACTCAGAGCGTCAACGATACCTTAATTAAAGATGGTTCCATCCAAATTGCTCTGTTAACTGGAATTCAGGCATCAACTTTAAACGCTAGCAATTTCATCACTTACTAGTGGTTCATCGGATTAATTTTGTGAGTTAAATGGGTTTGTAGTGTTGCCTAGCGTTTCGTAGAGAGGACTTTAGTCCTCAAATATTTAAGCACTAAAGTTCTTACTACAAACCTATGAAAACTTTTGCAATAGAACATTAGTGCAAGTCCAGTACAATGTAAATAGTTCAATCATACCCTGTTTATCTTAGATAAACAGGGTATATCAACCAGGGTAAGCGCATCTCAAACCCTATTGACACGGACGTTTTGGGGTTCACCCCAAAACACAAGTAAGTTCAAAATTACTACACTGAGCCAAAGGGTGGGATTGACATTTTCATCTTTACGTGGTTAAAAAACATAAAAAGCTATTTGAACCATGTTTTTTCAATCATTTACACCTGAGTTCGGGTTAAGCCAGAAGCTAAAAACCTTATTCTGTCAGGATTAAATAAAACTGGAAGTGATCAAAGCAGGGATTAAAGTGGAATCATTTTGTCAATAATGTTCACAAATGAAACTATTCTCAACAATATATCTTATTGAGAATATATGAAAACAGAGTTTTAAACCGAACAACGATAAGTCAAGGCTTTTTAGGATTTATTATCCCAAACTAAGGTCTAATAGTAGCCGACAATCCCAAAACTTTACTAATACCTACCGCAAAATCTCCATTTGAATCTACGTTGTCTCCAAAGTAACTATCATTAACACCAATAAATAGATATTCTGCATTTGCAGGAACTTGAACTAAAATGCCGTTGTATCCCCCATTAACTTGATTTTGTCCAAAAGAAATCAAAAATATTTTATTATCAATACACTGTATGCATCCATTAGGCAGCAGTGTATCGATAGCACCCGGTATTCTATCAGTATTAATACCACTAAAGCCGTTATTATTAGGTAACAATATATTATTTGTACTGAAAGTAGCATACAGTCCACCATAGTATTCATTATTAGGATCTGAATATGGTGAAAGATATCCAAAACGCTCTATTGAAATTGTATCTCCTGGAATAATGCCCAATTTACGTAAATTTATAGCTTCGCCATCAACAGGATTAGCCTGTCCGTGAATGAAAGCTTGTCGAGGGTCAATTTTGATACTAAAAGTAGGAGTGTACCTTTCTTGAGCTACAGCTACATCAGTTTTTGATGCTGTAAAACTTAATAAAATTAAGCTTAACGAAAACACTATCAAAAGGAATTTACTTTTGATTGTTTTAATGCTTTCAATGAAAATCTTTTCGGTAGCCATAGTTCCTATGTGTGTATAGTTAATCAATTATACAGCTATTATACAGCTAAATGACTAATTAAAAAATATTTCTCAAATTGTTCATTCTCGCCATAGAAGTGTTAATAATTTTATGGTTAATCTCCTTGCAGGTTTAATTGCTTATACTTTTCAAGAGAAAAAACCCTCTTTAAAGCTAGATAAAAATCAAGCCGAAAACTTATCTGCTTTGTTAGTTTAATTACTCCTTTTATTAAAGTAAATTATTTAACTTAAATTTTCCAAAATAGCAATTTTTGGATTAGCTTATTTTGACTATTAATTGTCAATAAGAATTGCTAATTGATAGAACATTGATTATGACTCATTTTTAAGTGTTTCTGTTATATCGAACTCAGGTATTTACGACAATTCGTCCTATTTTGAATGAAAAATTGATATTCGGATAGAGTTTCAAGCTTTTTGTCACATAATATTTAATGGGTCTACATCAATTGTCAAGCTAACAGATTGAGGACACATATCTCGCACTTGTTCCCAATCTGGCAATTGTGGCAATGCATCGGGTGCAAATTTAATCAATATCTGCCAGCGATAACGATTAGCTACACGTAAAATACTCGCTGGTGCTGGGCCTAATATCTCGAATTCTTCTTCTGTACTCAAGGCTGTGGCGATAATTTGCGCTGTATTCTGCACTTGAATAGGGTCAAGACTACTTAAGCGCAATAAAATTAATCGCCCGTATGGGGGATAATTGAGTGCTTGGCGTTGTTCTAATTCAGCTTGAGAGAAAGACTGATAATCATGCGATCGCACCGCTTCAATTACCTGATGCTCTAAGGTATAAGTCTGCACAATTACCCTACCTGGATCATCGCCTCTACCAGCACGCCCAGCTACCTGAGTTAAGGTTTGAAATGCCCGTTCACTGGCGCGATAGTCTGATAAATGCAGCAATCCATCCGCAGCAACAACGCCCACAAGTGTCACTTGGGGTAAATCTAAACCTTTGGTGAGCATTTGCGTACCTACTAATAAATCTGCTTCACCGTTGGCAAACTGGGTAAGTAGGGTACGATGTGAGCCTTTGTTGCGAGTGGTATCGCTGTCAAAGCGAATCAAACGCAACTCTGGGAACTGTCGCGCTAGTTCTTGCGTGACTCGTTGAGTACCGCTACCGAAGAATTTTAGGTAAGGGGAACTACAATCAGGGCAGAATTTGGGGTGCGATCGCGTATAATTACAGTAATGACAACGCAATAATTCCGGCGCTTTTTCTTCGGTGTGGTGATACGCCAGCGACACGTCACAGTACGGACATTCCAATACATATCCACAACTCCGGCAAGATACAAAGGTACTGTGTCCTCGGCGATGGATAAATAAGATTCCCTGTTGTTTTCTTTCTTGCAGCTGTTGCAAAGCTTCTTGCAGCGTTCTACTAAATATAGAACGATTTCCCTGCTGCAACTCTTGCCGCATATCGACTATTTCCACCGGCGGTAAAGGGCGCGAGTGGATACGTTCGGGCAAACTTAAGTAATGAGTGCTGAGTAGAGAGTGCTGAGTAGAGAGTGCTGAGTGCTGAGTTACGAATTCTCCCCCTGCTCCCCTGCTC